>JAJPJC010000271.1 GCA_021324445.1 Isosphaeraceae bacterium | reverse complement strand
GGGCAGCCCGCGGTCGAGGTACTTGCGGTAGAGCTTGTGCTTCGTCCGGCCGAACTCCAGCCGCTGGTCGCCATGGTAGGCGACCCATTGATAGCGGTGCGTCTTCAACAACTCGGGCAGGTCCTGCCGATGCCTGTCCAGAGCCTTCTGGATCATCGGGTGGATGGGGATGTCCGCCAGTGTGGACGGCATCGGCTCCTCGGGCGGAGCCTCTTCCTTGGTCTCTTCGCGCGTGCTCATGATTGGCCTCCCGATGGTGATCCCCGCCAGCTCGCCCCCGACACTGGATTCTACCGGCTGGCTGCGAGTCCGGACAGCCTGAGGTCGGGCTGGTTTGCGCGCGCCCGTGCCCCACCAACCCGCCTCACTTCTCCTCCGGCTCGGGCGGGCCCACCTTGGCATACTCCCTCCAGATCTTCAGATCGATCGACGGCCGGACCAGGGTCACGGATCCGTCGAGGAGCAGGAGGTTGACGCCCCGGACATGCCCGCTCGCGGCTCCCATGTACGCGGTCCGGCCGTCGGCTGCCAGGCAGGAGGGATGCCCGAAGGGTCGCAGGGCGTGGTTATACAGAGTGGAGCGGTAGTCGCACCAGGCCCAGGAGGAACCGGCGTCGCCGCGCCAGGAAGAGGGGTCGGCGGACTCCGGGCATCCGCCGGCGGGCAGCGGTGGGGGAATCACCTGGTAATTGTGCGGCGCGGGGTGGCCGCGCTGGTTGTCCCCGACCAGCCGCTCGGAGAAGGCCGCCGTGTAGCTCCGGCCGTCGCGGGCTTCGACCTCGGCCAGGCTGATCGTGCGGCCGGGCGCGAAGGCGCCGTTGTCGCCGCGCGGGTTGTCGCCGGTGACGGCGCGGTAACTGATCGGGGCCGGGAACAATCCCGCCAGGGCCTTGGGGTCGCTGCCGCAGACGAACCCGGGGACCGGGATCTCGCCGGGGACCTGTCCGGGCCGCCGCTGTGGGCGACTGGCCGGATCGTGCAGCTCGGTCAGGTCGGGCAGCTCCAGAGTCTCCAGCAGGATCTTCAGCGGGCCGGGCGATCGCGCGGCGGCCGGCCCACCGGGGGCACCGGGCGGCCCCAGCCCGGGGAGCTGATGGTGGAACTGGTCGTACAGCGCCAGCGCCACGCCGATCTGGGCCAGGTTCTTGCGGCAGCCGAGCAGCCGGGCCTGCTCCCGCGCCCGGGCGATCCCCATCACGAGAAGGAGCCCCGCCGCGCTGATCAGCACGAAGAGCACGATCACTTCGACCAGGCTCAGGCCGCGACGTCGTCCCGCGCGCTCACGCCAGATCATCGAATTCCGACCTCATCCCGGTCTTGCTGGAGCCGGACCGTTCCCACCGGTTGGACATCTGGACTCCAGGGTAATCCCCTCACGGGTACGATGCCACAACCGATCGCGTTCGGTCCGCCGGCGCTGGGTTCATCCGGGATCACGCGACCGCTCCTCACTGCGGCAAAGTTGAGGCCGCTCCGGTCCTCGATTGGTGCTCGATCTCCCTGGCGCGTCGTCGTAGAATGGTGAGATCGCTTCCAACCACCCGAGAGGAGGACGCCATGGCATCGGCCGCTGAGATCCCCCGCTACACCCCGGCAGAGTATCTCGCCCTGGAGCGAAAGGCCAAGTTCAAGAGTGAGTACCACAAAGGGTACATCACGGCAATGGCCGGGGCGAGCCGCGAACACAACCTCATCGGGCTCAATCTCGCCAGTGAGATTCGGTCTGAGCTCAAAGGCAGGCCGTGCGAGGTTTATGCCGGCGACATGCGTGTTTTCATCGACCGGACCGGGCTGTACACGTACCCCGACGTCGTGGCTGTCTGTGGCCAGCGCCAATTTCAGGACGACGTGGTGGATACCCTGCTCAACCCGACGATGATCGCGGAAGTGTTGTCCCCCACGACCGAGACCTATGACCGGGGCAAGAAGTTCGCGCACTACCGTCAACTCCCATCCCTGCGGGAATACGTGCTGATCTCTCAGGATCAAGTCCTGGTGGAACGGTACATCCGGCAAGGAGATGACTGGGTCCTCACCGAGTTCCGCAACCTGGATGATCGGCTCCGTCTCACCTCGATCGACTGCGAGATCCCCTTGCGGGAAATCTACGCGAGGGTCGAGTTCCCCGAGGAGAAGGCGGCCGGTGCTTGAGATTCACTCTCGGTTGTTGGAAGTTGACGCCATGCCCCTTCTCGACCATTTCCACCCACCGCTGCACGGCCCTCGCCACTGGGAAGGCTTTCATCACGCGTGGGCCACCGGGATTGCGCAGCAGCTCAACCTGGAGTCGCTGCCCCCGAGTTATTTCGCCGAGCCGGAGATCACCTTGGGACCGACGCTGGAGGTCGACGTGGCGACGATGGAGCAGGCCGGCTTCAATCCTTCGGCCGATCGAGGCCACACGGCGGTCTGGTCGCCGCCCCGACCCAAGATCACCGCTCAGGTCGATTTTTCCCACCTGGACTCGATCGAGGTCCGCGTCTATCAGGACCTGGGCGGGGCCGAGTTACGCGCGGCCATCGAGCTGGTGAGCCCAGCCAACAAGGACCGGGAGGGAACCCGCCGGACCTTTGCCGCGAGGTGCGCGGGATACCTCGGGCATGGCATCAACGTCGTGATTGTCGACGTCGTGACCTCGCGATCGGCCAACCTGCACCACGAGCTGTTCGAGGTCCTCGAAGTCAAGAGCCGCCGGGCCATCTGGAAATCGCCGACCGGCCTGTACGCCGTGGCGTACCGAGCCGTCACGGAGCACAAGCGGCCGCGAATTGAAGCCTGGCCGGAGGTGCTGGCGCTGGGCAAGGCCCTGCCGGTCCTTCCCCTCTGGCTGGCTCTGGACCTGTACGTCCCCCTGCCGCTGGAGCAGACCTACACATCGACGTGCCGGTCCCTGCGAATCCCCGCCTGACTCGAGCCGCGAACAGCTCGGCCGGCGCGCCGCCCGCGGGACTTTCGCTTCCAGCACGCGGAGAAGGGGCTGGTCGCAGTGGCACGGCCTCCGAAGCACAACGGCGACGCGATGACCGTGAAAAGGCAGCCCGGTGCAGCAGTCACGGGCCGTCGGGCCGATACCGCAGGTCGACCGCGAGCCGGCGTCGCGCTGGAAGTGTCGGTCCACTCGAAGGAGGAGGCCACCTGGCCAGCCTGGAGTCTTGATTCCCCGCCCCAGGCCATCAACAACGACCTGGGTGACGTGACGATCGGGAATGAGTCACGGGTGCTCCGCGAGCACTGAGCCAGAGTGCCTGGAGTTCGACCCGGCGAGTCGCTCACTGCGGATCCCCGCCTGACCCGACCCGCGCGAACAGCTCTCCCAGCGCGTGTTCGTAGGATTTCCAGCGGCCGACCGAGCTCTTGTAGACGGGGCGCCGGACCTGGTTGAGGCTGGCGGTCCGGATCGGCCGGCGGTTCCGCGGGAAGTCGAGGCAGGCCGGATCCCAGTCCAGGCCGCAAAGGGAGAGCAGCCGTCGCGATGTGGCTTCCAGGTCGTCCACCGCGTCTTCGTAGTGCACCTCGTGAATCGGCGACGGCAGGACGCGGCGCCAGTGGTCCATCAGGCGCCGATAGCCGGCGAAGCGGCTGGCGATATGATCGAAATGGCTGGCCCAGCGGACATCCGTGAAATTCGTCATCCAGCACGAGAGGGCCACATCCCGCGGGTCGCGGCGGCAGTGGATCAGCACGGCCCGCGGGAAGAGGAGCGCGATCAGTCCCAGATAGAAGTAATTCTCCGGCATCTTGCAGACCACGCGCGCGGCCTGGCCGCCGTCGAGCTGGTGCAGGCGTTCGTCATGTCTCCGGGCCAGCTCCCCTACGACGGCGCCGTCCATCACGGCCAGGCAGCTCAGCGGCGGGTCGTCCCGGTGCAGCAACCCGGGGATCTCATCGAAGGTGCGGCGGGCCAGGGGAATCTCGCCCGCACCGTGGACCTGGGGATGGCTGGCCAGCACCTGTTCGATCAGGGTGGTGCCGGACCGGGGCATGCCGAAGAGGAACACGGGCCGGGGCGTGTCCAGGCCCGCGCCGGCCAGCCGGTCGAAGAAGGGCGGCTGGAACAGGGCGATCGTCCGTTCGAGGAAGCGGTGATGCTCGGCCGGGTCGTAGGCGACGCCGCGCCGCTGCCGCTCTGTCAGGGCCAGGGCATTGGCCTGCTCGAGGCATTGGGCCGCCGCGGCGAACTCGCGGCGCGCGTCGTGGATCTGGGCCAGGCCGAAGAGCAGGTTGACGCGGTCGGCCAGCTCGAGCTGCGGTTCGGCAAGCCGCCGGCGCATCACGGCCCGGTCGGCCTCCGGCAGATCGTCGCGCAACAGGCCAGCGAGGCGTGCCAGGACCGACGCGTAGGTCGGCTCCAGCCGCAAGGCCGTCCGATAGCTCGCCTCGGCCTCCGCCGGCTCCCCCATCTCTTCCTGGATCACGCCGAGGTTGTAGTGGGCCGTCGCGAAGTCCGGCTGGAGCCGGATGGCCGACTCATAGCGCTGGCGCGACTCGGCATACCGGCCCTCCTGGTGGGCCAGCCAGCCCAGCGCGTTCTGGGCGACGGCCTGGCCGGGGTCGAGCGCGAGCATCCGCTGGCAGCAGGCTTCCACCTCATCGTAGAGTTCCCGGACGGCCGCGGCTTCCGCCAGGTAGCGGAGGTACTCGACGGAGTTCGGCTCGAGCTCGACGGCCCGGCGGAGGCCGGCCAGCGCCTCGTCCCAGCAGCCCAGGCGCATCGCCGTCAGGCCGAGCCCGGCGGCGGCCGCGCTCAACCGGGGATTGAGCCGGATCGCGCGCAGATAGCAGTCCCTGGCCTCGGCCAGGCGGTCCAACTGGCGATGCACGTTGCCCAGGTTCACCTGAGCTTCAGCCAGCACCGGCTGGAGCGCGACAGCGGCCTGGCAGTGCACCAGGGCTTCCGCCGGCCGGCCCATCTCCAGCAGGAGCTCGCCGAGGTTCGTCCGCCCCTGGGCCAGCTCGGGGTCAAGCTCGACGGCGCGGCGGAAATGATCCAGGGCCAGACCCGACTGCCCCAGAGCGCGGACCGCGACCCCCCGGTTCACATGGGCCGCCGGGTCGTTCGGGTTCAGTTCGAGGACCTTTCCAAATTCGCCGGCCGCCTCGGCGTGACGGCCCAGAGCCTGCCAGGCCAGGCCGAGGCTGGCGTGGAAGCCCGCCACGCCCGGCCGCAGCGCCACCGCCCGGCCGATCAGCTCGACGGCCAGCGCCGGTTCCCCCTCTTGATGCCGGAGGATCCCCAGCAGGCAGCTCGCATCGGCATGGTCCGGATCCCGGGCCAGAATCCCGTGGTAACGCCGCGCCGCCTCGGCCAGATTCCCGGCTCGATGGTACCCAAAGGCTTGC
Organism: Isosphaeraceae bacterium; assembly: GCA_021324445.1. Taxonomy (GTDB): domain Bacteria; phylum Planctomycetota; class Planctomycetia; order Isosphaerales; family Isosphaeraceae; genus JAJPJC01. The sequence goes on along the minus strand of JAJPJC010000271.1, from coordinate 33,676 downwards.
GCCAGCTGGTCTTGCACGGTCAATGCCATGATGGTTGCTTGATTAACCTCCTGCTGAGATGTAGGTCAGGCTGTCCAGCCTGACAGGCTTGGGGAGTCAGGCGGGACAGCCTGACCTACGGTCGCGTGATTCACCTCCTGGCGAAGGGAAGATGGTCGCGGTTTGGGGCCGAGTATCGTATGATGGAGCGCGGTTGTTGTCGACGGGATCTTGAGTGTCCTGTGACCCCCGAGGGATGGTCGATTGAGCGAATCCGTGGAGGCTGCGACCCGCCGCCTGGTCTTCCTGGGGACCGGGACCTCAACCGGCGTCCCCATGCTCGGGTGTGACTGCTCCGTCTGTACCTCGTCCGACCGCCGCAACCGCCGCACCCGGCCCAGCGTGCTCTTCGCCTTCCCCCAGGGCAACCTGCTCATCGACACGACGCCCGAGATGCGGATCCAGCTCCTGCGGGAGCGGATCCGACACGTCCACGCGATTGCGTTCACGCATCATCATGCCGATCACTTATTCGGGCTCGATGACGCGCGGCTGTTCCCGCGGTGGATCGGCGGGCCGGTGCCGTGCTACTGCGAGCCGCCGACGGAGGAGTGCATCCGGCGGGTGTTTCATTACGCCTTCGGGCCGGGCACGGACCAGTGGCCGGCGGGATTTGTTCCCAAGCTTCAGTTCATCCGGATCGAGCCGGGGGTGGCCTTCTCCGTGCTGGGCCAGCGGGTCTTGCCGATCCGGCTGGACCATGGCCCCTCGCCGGTCCTGGGCTTCCGGGTGGGTGCGCTGGCGTACTGCACGGACGTCAGCAAGATCCCGGCCGCGAGCTGGCCGCTGTTGGAGGGGCTGGACGTGCTGATCCTCGATGCCCTGCGCCACGAGCCCCATCCCACCCATTTCTCCTTGAGCGAAGCGCTGGAGGTCATCGCGGGCTTGAGGCCGCGGCGGGCCTTCTTGACCCACCTCTCGCACAGCTTCGATCATGGACCGACGCAGGCCAAGCTCCCCTCGGGCGTGGAGCTGGCCTACGACGGGTTGGCCTTGGAATTCTGATGGAGATCACGCCGGATCGCTCGCCCGCCTCGTGGTTGGGGGCGGGTGGATCCGGTGGGTTGACTGGAGTCGATTGCGCGATGTCTCCCGAAGCGTGGCTGGTCGAGCGCCTCGAGCGGTATGGCCAGGGTCACCTCCTGCGATGGTGGAATGAGCTGGATGCCGGCGGAAAAGCGGGGCTGGCGGCCGAAGTGGCGGCGATCGATTTCGCGCAGCTCGAGCGGCTGATCGCCGAGCTGGTCCACGGCGAAACGGTCGCGGCCCCACCGGCGCACCAGGTCGGGCCGATCGAGGTGGTCCGGCTGCCCCAGACTGATGGCGAACGGGTGGCGCTGCGGCGCGCCGCGGCCGTCGGCGGCGACGCGATCGCCGCGGGGGAAGTGGGCGTCATCCTGGTGGCCGGCGGGTCGGGCACGCGCCTGGGGTTCGAGGGACCGAAAGGGACCTTCCCCATCGGACCGGTCTCCTCCGCCAGCCTGTTCCAGATCCACGCCGAGAAGGTCGTCGCGCTGTCGCGGCGGTTCGGCCGGACGATCCCGCTGTACATCATGACCAGCCCCGAGAACCACGAGGCGACCGTCGCGTTCTTCGAGGCGAACGACCGGTTCGGCCTGGATCATCTTCGCCTCTTCGTCCAGGGGCAGATGCCGGCCGTGGACCGGGCCAGCGGCAAGGTGCTGCTGGCGTCGAAGGACCATGTGGCGCTCTCCCCAGACGGGCACGGCGGGACCCTGGCCGCCCTGGCCGCGCCGGGGCCGGGCTCGACCCCGAGCTGCCTCGACGAGATGCGCCAGCGCGGCGTGCGCACCCTCTTTTATTTCCAGGTGGACAACCCGCTGGTGCGGGTCGCCGATCCCACGTTCCTCGGCCTGCACCGCGAGGCCGATGCCGAGATGTCGTTCAAGGTCGTCGAGCGGCTCGCGCCCGAGGAGCGGCTGGGGGTGATCGTGACGGTCGACGGCCGTCCCCAGGTGATCGAATACTCCGACCTGCCCCCGGAGCTGGCCGGCCGGCGTCACCCCGACGGGCGGCTGGAGCTGTGGGCCGGCAGCATCGCCGTCCACATCCTGGAACGGTCCTTCATCGAGCGGTTGGTGACCGAGCATCGCCTGCCGTTCCATCGCGCGATCAAGAAGGTGGCCTATGTCGATGACGCCGGCCAGACGGTCAAGCCGGAGGAGCCCAACGCCGTGAAGTTCGAGCAGTTCATCTTCGACGCGCTGCCGATGGCCGCTCGCTCCACGGTGGTCGAGACCGACCGCGCCGGCGAGTTCGAGCCGCTCAAGAACGCCGTCGGCCCCGACTCGCCGGCGACCGTCCACCAGCGGATGAGCGACCAGTTCGGCAGCTGGCTCGAGCAGGCCGGCGCGACCGTCCCCCGCCGCCCCGACGGCTCGGTCCCCTTCGGCATCGAGATCAGCCCGCTGTTTGCCCTGGATCCGGCCGAATTGAAATCCAAGATCGAGCCCGGCCTCGTCGTCGAGCGGCCGATCTATCTCCACTGACGCGGTGCGTTGCTCGCAACGCGGCCGCAATTCGAAAACGAGGATCGTCCCGATTGTTTTATCCCCGGATTTAACCACGAAATACACGAAACACACGAAAAACTGGAAAGGATTTTCTGAGAATTTTCGTGTGTTTCGTGTATTTCGTGGTTAACTCTCTCTCAGCAAACAAGATGCTCCACGCGATTATCATGGCGGGCGGGAGTGGGACGCGGTTCTGGCCCAAGAGCCGGCGCGACCGTCCCAAGCAGCTCCTGCGGCTGGCGGGCGAGTCGACCATGCTCCAGCAGACGGTGGCCCGGGTCGAGCACCTGGTGGCGCCCGACCGGGTCGTGATCGTCACGGGGGCCGACCAGGCCGCGGCCACGCGGGCCCAGCTCCCCGACTTGCCGGTTGAGAACGTGATCGCCGAGCCCTGCCCGCGCGACACGGCGCCGTGCGTGGGGCTGGCCGCCGGGATCGTGGCGCGCAAGGACCCGGACGGCACGATGATCGTCATGCCGGCCGACCATGTCATCGAGCCGGTCGAGGCGTTTCGGGCGACGGTGCGGGCCGCGGTCGCGGTCATCGACGACGATCCGTCAGCCCTGGTGACCTTCGGCATCCGGCCCACGCGCCCTGAGACCGGTTATGGTTACATCGAGCGCGGCGATCGGATCGAGACCCGCGAGGGGATCCCGGTCTACCGGGTTGTGCAATTCCGCGAGAAGCCCGACCGGGTCACGGCCGAGCGCTTCCTGGCCGCGGGCAACTTCGTGTGGAACTCGGGGATCTTCGTCTGGCGCGCCCGGACGATCCTGGAGGCGATCCGGGCGCACCGCCCGCAACTGGCCGAGGGCTTGAAGCCGATCTTGCACGCCCTGGGCACTCCGGAGGAACCCGATGCCCTGGCCCAGCACTTCCCCCGGCTCGAGCGGATCCCCATCGACAAGGCCGTCATGGAGCAGGCGCCGAATGTCAAGGTGCTCGAGGTGCCCTACAACTGGAACGACGTCGGCGACTGGCGCTCGCTGGCCGACCTCCTGGAGCGCGACGCGGCCGGCAACGCGATCCAGGGCCACGTCATCGCCCGCGACACGACCGACTCAATCATCATCAGCGATGATGACGGTCTCATCGCCACCCTGGGCGTCGACGACCTGGTCGTCGTCCATTCGGGGAAGGCCACCCTGGTGGCGCGGAAGGACCAGCTTGACAAGCTCAAGGCCCTGGTCGAAGGATTGGGAGAAGCCGGGTACGGGTCGCATCTTTGATCGAAACGCATTTCGGGGAGATTCCGCATGAGCCAGGCGACACTCGCTCCGCCGCCTCTGACCACCAAGCAACCGTGGCGAACCGTCGCAGACCTGCTCGAATGTCTCGGCGACATCCCCGCCGATCGCGTCCTGATCGACCCGCCACCGGGGACGGCCACCGAGCAGGACGTGATCGCGGTCGAGGCCCAGACCGGTCGGTTGTGCGAGCTGGTTGATGGCGTCTTGGTGGAGAAGCCCATGGGCTACGATGAGTCGCGTTTGGCGGTGGAGCTGATGCTCTTCCTGGGCGAGTATCTCCGCCACAACGATCTGGGGGCCTTGGCGGGAGAAGCTGGAACCTTACGGCTGATGCCCGGCCTGGTCCGCAGCCCGGACGTCTCCTTCGTGGTGTGGCAACGGATGCCACCGGCCGACGCGCCCCGCACGCCGATCCCCGATCTGGCCCCCGACCTGGCGGTCGAGGTCCTCAGCGAGAGCAACACGCCCAAGGAAATGGAGCGCAAGTTGCGCGAGTACTTCGACGCCGGGGCGAGTTTGGTGTGGTACATCGATGGCCGGGCCCGCACCGTGACCGTCTACACGGCCCCCGATCAGTTCACGGTCCTCGACGAGTCGGCCACGCTCGACGGCGGTGACCTGCTTCCCGGTTTCGCCCTGCCGCTGCGCGAGCTCTTTGCTCGGGCAAGCCGCCGGGGGCCTGGGGCGTGATCGAACCGGATGGAGGGCCGATCGTACAGAGCCTGACGAACGGGGACTGGCTTCCAGTCCTCGGCCTGCCTGCTCCTCTTCGATCAAATCAACGTCGCACGGGCTCAGTCAGCACGACCCTGAGCATCTGACGGCTCCCCTGACCGTCCTCCAACGGCAATTCGAAAGTCCCGCCCCGCACTTTCGTCGAGTCGCGCAGTTTCAACGCGAGCCGTTGAGCCGCGCCGCCGGCCAACCACTCCGCCTCCAGCCAGTCCGGGAGCCGGACACCGTGGGGAATCGCCCAGGTTCCGGCGTCCGTGTCGAACAGGACGATCTCGCGCGGGTGCTCGCCGGGGACCAGTCGGGCCATACTCGGGGAGAACGGCCGGCGGCTCGCCAGGCGCCCCGAGATGGTGCCAACCCGGATTGGCGTGGCCCCGGCCACGCTCGGTACGGCCCACAACTTGCCCGAGAATTCGGTTGTCGCCGGCAGCCGTTTCCACGAGACCCGGTAGGTGTACACTCGCTCGATGAGCCCCGCCTCCGGCCGATCCTCATCGTGCCGGTCGACCAGCTCCACCGAGACGGCGTCGAGCTCGGAGGTCATCTCGGTGATCCACGGGCCCGATCCGAGGGGCTCATAGGTCCGAATCGTGATCCGCTCGTCGTCCTGGCCGGGCCGCAAGGCCAGGAAGGTCGGCGAGCCGTTGCGGATCTCGCGGACCACCGGTAGCGCCTGGCTGCCGGCGGCCTCGACGTACATCTCGACCGGGGTCGAGTCGCGGTCGTGGATGACCTCCAGGCGGGTACGGCTCACACCGTATTCGGGGACCCGGACCAGGAATCGCAGTGCGAGAGTCTCACCGGGCGCGAGGACAGTCCCCTCATAAGCGCCAACTGCGACGCAGCCACAGTTGGAGGAGACGCCGCGGATGGTGATCGGCTTCCGCCCGCGATTGGTCAGAGCGAACTCGACCGGCTGCTCCTGACCCTTCTCCTTGGCGGAGACACGGGCAACCTCGGGCTCGACCACCAGGAGCTCGGCCGGGCTACGATAGCGGTGGATGAGTGCCCATGTCACCGAAGATGTCGCGAGGCAGAGGATCCCCATCAGCACGACCCCGACCAGCCGCTGCACGAGCCTGACACGAGCGGGCGATTCTTCGGCCATACCATGCCTCATAGATCAATCGGGAAGACAGGAAGGCGACCAGGCCCACACCGACGACCAGGCCGGCGGTGCTCAGAAAGGCCTCGCGCTGGAGGCGGGAGATCGTCGCTCGGCCGGGATGGTCGATGGAGAGGACATCGCCGTCCCAGATGCGTTCCAGGCGACGGCGAGGAAGGATGAACGGCTTTCGTGGAAACTCGGCGACGCACAGCCCACCGGCGGTTTCGCCGAAACAGGCCAAGAAGTGGTCCGGAGACCGGGAATTCTCATTGGCGCGGATGTGCAGGATCGCCGGACATCCGAACTCGGCCTCTCCGACCGAGTGCCATCGAGCCAAGAACGTTTCGTACCCAAGGCTTCGCGCTGCGGCGTCCAGTTCTGCAAGAGAGAACGGGGCATGCTCCAGGGGCAGCCGTCTTGCCAGCTCGCCCTGATCGGGCTCGCCGGACAGGAAGGCAAGCGCCAGCGTCATGCTATTCAAGCCGCATGCATTCCGATCCGCCCTCACGTCGTCCGACCACGCGAGCAGGCCGAGGCTAATCCCGATGAGCATACCCATTGATGTTCATCTCATGTCAAATGTCAGGCCGCGACCGATATGCGCCAGGATGGGCGAGATGCCGTGCGCGGTCGATCCGCGAATGGTCAGCTCCGCTTCGCGTGAGAACGGCCCACCGGTCACTGACCACCGCCACCTCAAGGGCAGTTGTTGGGGCAAGAGGAGCCCGGGGGACCGACCAGGTCGTAAGTTTAATATACATGAGCCGAGGACACGCACCGATATCGTTGATTATGATTCCTGAACAATCGTCCGTATCGTACTGCAGATAGTCACCGCCGCAATTCGATTGCGTTCCAAGCTGGCATGACGTGCAGTTACTGCCGTTGTTGTTTTGGGACTGGTCGTAGTTCCCATACGAATTGCATTTGAAGGTGTAGAGGCAGGTATTGCAGGCAAGTGCCGGAACGCAGAGTGTGCACCAGAAGATCTGTCCGCCCGGGAGCGACGATGCCCTGGCGGATGACGTCGCCGAGAACGGGAGTGACGTGGACGCAAGGATCGAGAGTGCGGCCGTCGTCGCGATCAGGATTCTTTCAAGTCGCATGATTCCTCCTGCGCAGGACAAAAAGGCCACCGATCACCACCAGGAACCCGAGCGGCACGAGCACGCGCGGGGAGATCGGCCAAGGGACATCGGGAGATTTCGGGGGCGCTTGCGCCAGAAGATCCATCGCGGATTTGACCGTTTCGCTCACGGCCCGCCGCTGGGCCTCACGACCCCCGCTGAGCTGCACGGTTGGGACGACGCCGTCGCGCGTTACCAAGAAACCCGGTGGGATCGACGGCCGAAACCTGTCCGTTGAGATGGTCTCGTTCAGAACGACCTGGGACACTCGCCATTGACTCTTGCCTCCGGGTTGCTCGTAGGTGAGCAGCCGCGGAAAGAGGACTCGTTCCCCGCGCATTTCATCCCGCGCCGGCTGGAAGTCCGAAAGCTCCGTGCGATGGACGATCTCCCCGTCCCACCTGCCGGAAATCGATACCAGGTAATACTCAGCGCGGAGTGGGAGGTGATCGTACGAAGGTGCAAGCCAAAGCTTGACCCAGTTCCTCTCACTGGTACTGGGTGGGCGATGGCTAGGTGGTAGCGGCGGCCCGACCTTGATGATGATCGTCTCGACTCCGTCGATCACCTCGGCGCCTTCGAGCGTGGTCACCTCCGGCAATTCCAGTAACGTCGACAAAGGCTGATTCAGCGTTCCTTGCAGGCGGCGACCGAGTGCATGAACCGGTAATAACGATAATATATTAATATCAATAAGTTTATTATCATTTACGCTTTTGTGGGTCAAGTCGATGTCGGTGACGCGGCCCTCATGGACGAATCGAAGGATGTGCCGATCTTCGGTTGAACCATCCGGGAACGTCTGCCGCGTCTTGGTATCGAGCCGGAATGAGGGATAGGCATCGAGGAGATCGACCTGCTGGACGGATTGGGCGGAGAGCGTGCGGTCGAACCGCTTCTCGAGGTCCGGTCGGTCCTTGGGGGCGGTGTACTTCAAGAACAATCGGCGCTCTCGCTCCAAGGCGGCCTTCACCAGTGGGTGCGGAACCTCGGGCTTGCGAATGCTTTCCTCATAAATAATGTGAATATTCTTAATTTTCGAGAGATACGATTCCATCGACTGCCGCATCGCGTCCAGACGGTTACTGGGGATCGGCTCCCCCGCGAAGGAAGCGCACACAGTGAGGCATGCCAAGAGGTGACAGGACATCGTTCATTCTCCCGGGGCGAGCTCCTGCCCGGCCCGCGTCGCCCAGGCCCGCCAGACCTGAAGATTGATGCCGTTGCTCATGAAGCGGACGTGGCCATCGCCGAACAGGACGTTGACGCCGCCGGGGTGATAGCTGCGGGCGGTCGTCACGGCCAAGGCGACGTCGTCGCCCTGGCGGCAGTCGAACCAGGGGCTGTTGGGCGGGAAGAGGTGGTAGTAGCAGTTGTGCAGCCACCGCCCGCTCAGCCAGGGATCACCGACCGGCTGCGTGTTCCACTCCAGGACGGAAGTCGTGCCGCCCTGATTGGCCGTGACGCAAGCCGAGGCGACGTCAGGCGTCTGGGCCGGGTCAAAGACCACGAGATCGCGGCGTCGATCGGGCCATCCTGCCCTCGGTCGACTGACGAGGCGTTCCGAGGCGAAAGCTGTTGTCGAGAGGCCGTCGCTGATCTCGGCGGCTCGGGTCGCTTCGTTGGAGATGAACACGCCACCCGGGTCCTTCGGCCAGAGTGGGAGGATACCTCGGCAGAACCGATAGTTGGTGGCCCGACCCGTCGCATACGAGTCGTCGGGGCAACGGAGGACAGCGGGAGAGGGGAGATCGACCCCCTCCCAGTCCGGATTGAAGGGCTGGTTGAGGGGCTGGCTGATCGGTACCTGCTCCGCCAGGCTGGGACCACTCAATTCCGCGGCCATCAAACTCGACGGGGAATACGACCACTCTTCTCGGGGGCTCCCGATCCAGGGGCCGGCTAATCCGGCATAGCAACCCGGAAAATGCCCGTGGGTCGATTCGAACTGGCTCAGCGCTGTGCCGATCTGATGCAGATTATTCGCGCAGCTCATCCGCCGCGCGGCCGCGCGGGCATCCATGACTGCCGGCAGGATCAACGAGATCAGCAGGCCGATGATCGCCAGAACGGTCAGCAGCTCGACGAGCGTGAATCCCCGACGACCATCGGTCGGAGAGTGCCTCGTATATCCGTTGCGCGATGTCATCGGCATGACAGAACCTCTCGAATCACCGGGAGATGGGCCTCGCACGGCCTCGGCGCCTCGGATCGGGTCGTCCGGCGACCGCCATCGGCCGGTCTCCACCGCTGTTTGCAGTGAATACCGGCATCATGGTTGCGGTGTGTGTTTGTGTGTCAAGCGGGTTCCGCACTTTTTCTCGGGTTTTTTCGAGACTCCTCATCGCGCCCCCACTTGCGCCGCCCATTGCCGAGTTTTCCGGCGACGATCCGGTTTAATAGGATCGGAGCCGGGAGCGGCGAGACTGGCCCAGACCTCGAGAAAAAGAACGAGCCGAGCGGGGCCGTCTGGGCGGCAGACGAGCGAGGCTTCGCAGGTCCGGCCACGAGGGAGCGTTCCTGCCATGCGAATCATCGCGGGGCAACGGCGCGGCCACAAGATTGACGGGCCCCGGCCGTCGGCCAGCACCAAGCCGACCAGCGACCTGGTCCGCGAGTCGCTCTTCCGATCTCGGCAAAGGTCCCTGGCCCCGGGCTCTGCCCCTTCCGAAGAGTCGTCGCATCCGACCGCGGGCCGCGAGCACTTGCCCGCCGAGTCCGCGGCATATACCATATGATAGATACCACTCAACCGCGGAGGCTGGTCATGGCGATTGCCAAGGTGTTCCGGACGGGCCGCAGCCAGGCGATTCGGCTCCCGAAAGAGTTTCGCGTCGAGACGGACACGGTCCACCTCAAGCGCACCAGCGAAGGGTTTCTCGTGATCACCAGGGACCCCTGGGAGATCTTCTTCGAAGGCGTCCAGAAACTCTCCGACGAGTTCTTGAGCCGCGAGCGTGTCCAGCCCGAGTTGGAATCACGGGATTGATCGACGTGCTCTACATGCTGGACACGGACATGGTCATCTTCATGCTGCGCGGACTCAAGGCGTCGGCGCGGCAGCGCGCCCGCCGCGAGAGGGCTCTGGCCCTGGTGAGGCGATGCCGGGAGGCCCAGGCGAAAGGCGACGTGGTCGGACTTTCGGCCATCACGGTATCGGAGCTGGAATTCGGCGCCCACAACAGTGGTGACTATGATACCGAGATCGTCGCCGTCCAAGAGATCTTGATGCCCTTCGAGGTCTACGATTACGACGGCACGACCTGCCCCGCGCATTACGGCCGCATCCGGCACGAGTTGGAACGAGCCGGGCAGGCGATCGGCGCCATGGATTTGTTGATTGCCGCACACGCCCTCGCCCTGGCCGCGACGCTGGTGACCAATAACCTCGCCCACTTTCAGCGGATCTCCGGCCTCTCGGTGACGCGCTGGCCGTGACCCGCCGGCCCGTCGACGAGATCGCTCCCGCCGGTCGCGCCTGGTAGAATCGAACGAGGGTCCGACCGGTCGTGCGTTGGCCCGGACCGGCCCGAATGAGCTCGGGCGACACGACACGAGGGAGCGTTCCTGCCATGCGAATTATCGCGGGGCAACGACGCGGCCACAAGATTGACGGGCCCCGGCCGTCAGCCAGCACCAAGCCCACCAGCGATCTGGTCCGCGAGTCGCTCTTCAACATCCTGGGCGACCTGGTGGTCGACCGCGAGGTGGTCGACCTGTTCGCCGGCACCGGCGCCCTGGGGCTGGAGGCACTCAGCCGGGGGGCCCGGCAGGCGACCTTCGTGGAGCGCGATCGTGAGAACGTCGGGCTGATCTACCGCAACATCGCCACGCTCCGCTACCAGGACCGCGCCCGGGTGCGGCACGCCGATGCCTACCGATGGGCCCGATCGTTCGAGTCGCCCGACGATCGCCCGCGGGTCATCTTCCTCGACCCGCCGTATCGTCATTACGAAATCCACGCAAAATCCCTGAACCGGATGCTGGCCCAGCTTGTCGAGAAGGTGCCCGCTGGATCGGTGCTGGTGGTCGAGTCCGGGCGCACCCTCGACGAGCGGATCCTCCCGGACTTCGCGAGCTGGGATCTCCGGCGGTACGGGAATACTCAGCTTGCACTGCGGGTGGTCTCCGCGCCGGCCGAAGGGCTGGTCGACGGCGACGGGACCGCGGGGCTGAGGACCGTCACCGAGGTCCCGGCCGGTCCGGAGCCGGAGGACGACGCCGATGACTGACGCCGAGACACGCCGCGAGTTCGCCCGGGAAGTGGTCCGGCGGCTGCGGGCGGCCGGCTATCAGTCGCTCTGGGCGGGGGGTTGCGTCCGGGACTTGATCCTGGGCCAGACGCCGGCCGATTACGACGTGGCGACCGAGGCGACGCCCGAGCGCGTCTTGCAAGTCCTGCCGTATCGGGCCATCCCGGTCGGGATCTCCTTCGGCGTCGTGCGGGTGCTGCATCCGCGCCATCGGGGCATCGAGGTCGAGGTCGCCACCTTCCGCAGCGACGGGGCCTACGTCGACGGCCGCCACCCCGAGTCGGTCGTCTTCGGCTCGCCGGAGCTCGATGCGTCCCGGCGCGATTTCACGATCAACGGGATGTTCCTCGATCCCTTGTCGGACCAGGTGATCGATTACGTCGGGGGCCGCGAGGACCTCGAGCGCCGGGTGCTCCGTGCCATCGGCGACCCGATGGCGCGGTTTCGCGAGGACAAGCTGCGGCTGCTCCGCGCCGTCCGGCTGGCGGCGCGGTTCCAGCTCACCATCGAGCCGGCCACCGCCGCGGCGATCCGGGCCATGGCCGGCCAGGTGGTCGGCGTCTCGGCCGAGCGGATCGCCCAGGAGCTGCGGCGGATGCTCGTCCAGCCGTCGCGCGCCCGCGCGATGGACCTCGCCCTGGAGCTGGGACTGCTGGCCGCCATCCTCCCCCCGGTCGTCGCGATGAAGGGACTCTTCCAGGGCAAGCCCATGCAGCCGGAGGGCGACCTCTGGGACCATACCCGGCTGGTCCTCTCCCTGTTGCCGCCGGCTCCGTCCTTCACCTTGGCCTTCGCCGCGCTGTTGCACGACGTGGGCAAGCCCTTCACCCGGGTCTTCCAGCAGGGGCACTACGGCTTCCATAACCACGAGCGGGCCGGCGCGCGGATCGCCGACCGCTTGAGCCGCGACCTGAGGCTCTCCAATTCCGAGCGAGAGCGGATCGTCTGGCTGGTCGAGTATCACCAGTACCTCGGCGAGGCCAGGAAGCTTCGCGAATCGAAGCTCAAGAAAATCCTGGCGGAGCCGGGCATCGACGACCTGCTGGCCTTGCACCGCGCCGATGCCCTGGCCTCGACGGGAAACACCGAGCATGTCGACTACTGCCGGTACTACCTCGAGAACCAGCCCAGCGGACCGATCAACCCGCCGCCACTGATCACCGGTCACGACCTGGTCCGGCATGGTCTCAAGCAAGGTCCCCAGTTCAAGGAGCTCCTCGATCGGATTCGCGAAGCTCAGCTTGAGGGCCGGATTCAGAGCAAGCGCGAGGCGCTGGAGTGGGTGGATCGATACCTCTCATCGGGCGACTCAACGGATCGAATCGACCCGAGGCCTCCGTAAAGGTTGCCGGCCGGCCCGTACGGGCCTAGAATACGCCGACTCCGGAGCGGAACGGATCACCGGAGGATGCGCCTTCCTGGGAACCACCGATCACGCGATGTCCCGACCGAACCAGCCCGCGGCAGCCATCCTGATCAGCGGAGGACTCGACAGCGCCATCCTTTGCGTCGATCTCTTGCGCGAGTTCCCCCGCGTCGTTCCCCTCTACATCCGCTCCGGATTGCGGTGGGAGGGCGCCGAGATCGCCTGGTTGGAGCGGTTCCTCGCCGCGGTCCGGCAGGAGGGCCTGGGCGAACTGGTCGTTCTGGACGAGCCGATTGCCGATGTCTATGGCACGCACTGGAGTACCCGCGGCGCGGAGGTTCCCGGGGCGGAGACCCCTGACGAGGCGGTTTATCTGCCCGGCCGCAACCTCCTGCTGACGGTGAAAGCGGCGGTCTGGTGCCGGCTCCGCGACATCGCCGCGCTGGCGCTGGGCTCCTTGGGATCCAACCCGTTCCCCGATAGCACCCCCGAGTTCTTCGCGCGGCTGGAACGGCTCTTCCATCAAGCCATGGGCGGCGAATTGCGGCTGATCCGGCCGTTTGCGCACTTGCAGAAGCGCGATGTCCTGATCCGCGGCCGGCACTTGCCGCTCCACCTGACGTTTTCTTGCATCGACCCGATTGACGGCCAGCACTGCGGCACTTGCAACAAGTGTGTCGAGCGGAAGAACGGCTTTCGGGAAGCGGGGCTCACCGATCGAACGGTGTATTCTGGCTCAGTGAAGATCGGCGGACGGAGCCGCCTCCCACAGGAAGGTGGCTTCGACCCCTTGTAGGAGCCGGCTCCGTCCGGCGACTCTGCGATCTGTCAGGCGGATCACTCATGTTCCGAGTCACACGCGAGATCGAGTTCTGTTACGGCCACCGCCTGTTGAACTACGAGGGCAAGTGCCGGCACCTGCACGGGCACAACGGCCGCGCCGTGATCACCTTGGAGGGCTCGGCGCTGGACCAGCGCGGCATGCTGGTCGACTTCGCCGAGATCAAGCGAAAGGTCCAGAATTGGATCGACGAGAACCTCGATCACACCCTGCTGCTCTGTCGCGAGGACCCGCTGCTCCCCGTCCTCAAGCAGCGCGGCGAGCGCGTCTTCGTCATGGATTGCAACCCGACGGCGGAGAACATCGCGCGGTTGATCTATGATCGGGCCAGGGCCGCCGGCCTGCCGGTCACCGAAGTCGTGCTCTGGGAGACGGCGCATTGCTGCTCGACGTATGCGCCCGGATCGTGACCGGCCGGGCCGGTCCTGTCAATGGGCATGACCATGGCCGTCGTCGACCGGCTTCGCGGGTGCCTTGTAGGAGCGGGGCTGATAGGGGAAGCGCACGTCCTCCACCCACCACTCGTAGTGCCGGCCCTGGATTCTCCCTTTGAAAATCGCCAGCGCGAATTGCTTCTTTTCGGGGAAGTCCTTGTTGCCGGGCCCTTCGACCTCGAAGAGAGCCGTCGCATAATAGCCGAGATCCCGGCCGTGACCTTCGTCCAGTCCCTGGGCCTCGATGTCGACGAAGTGGAAGGCCTCGTCCTTGGAGGAAGCCAGGCGCTTGCGGAGGGTCTGCATCGGGCCGGTCTTCTGGTCGACCATCATCCGCTCCTTGGTCTTGGTGGCCTCGTACTCGCGCAAGGCCTCCTCCGGTGTCTTGTTCTTCCTCGTCTCGGGAGGGAACGTGTACCAGAGCATCTTGCCCCAGGAGCCGCTCTGGACGGCCGCGGCATATTCCCGGCCGAACCGCGTGGCCGCCTGGGTCAGGACGAAACTCTGGACCCCGGAGTAGGTCGCCGAGACCAGGCCAAAGATCAAACCCATGGCGATGCCGGCATTGGCCAGCCCACGGCCGGTGAGCATGTCGGGATGGCGCTTGATCGCGAGAATGGCGGCGCCTCCCAGCACGACGGCCAGGACCGCGAAGATCAGGAAGGAGAGACTGGCGAAGCTGAAGGACGCCAGGACCCCGCAGATCACACTAAAGACCGCTCGAGTGCTGATTGCTCGATAGGTCGGGATTTCGTTCTCGATGGCCGGAAGGGCTTCGGCCACGTCCTCAGCGATGAGGCGGCTGGTCTGATCGGTCGCCACAGATGGATTCCTCCGGATGGCCGAGGTCTGCCGCGGAAGGAATGAAGATAACCCTGGGTGCGCCAGTGCCCGCGGCGGACCGTGCACAGGCCCTGAATTTCCCTTGAAAGTAATCGGTCGGCGCCGGCGCCGTCAAGGATCAGAGCACCGCCAGGCTGGCGCGCGCCCCGGGCGCCAGCAGCCAGGAGCAAGCGGCCATCCCGACCCAGAAGGCGCACAGCATCCAGCCGGCGACGTTGGTCCAGGACCAGTTCCGGTGCGCCAGGCCGCATCTCCAGCCGGCCAGCAACACGGCCAGGATGATCAGACCGAGCGTGCGGTCCGGGAGCGGCGTCGCCCACTGGATGGTCCGCCATTGACCCTGGAGGACCGCCGCCAGGTCGAAGGCCCAGTGGAGCAGACCGGCGGTGAGCCAACCGAGTTCTCCCAGGCTCCCTTCCAGCTCCCCCGAGCGGAACAAAATGACGGGTCCGACCAGAGCGAGGCAGCCGGCCAGGGTGGCCAGGCTCGACAACAAGGGGTAGGGCGGCCAGGTGAGCCGGCCGCGCTGGACCAGCAGGCCGGCTCCCCAAAGCAGGGCCGCGCCGATGACCAGCGCGTTGGTGACGGCGGATCCGGAGGAGGCCGCACCGGGAGGCGCGGCGGACGGACGCTTGGTGCTCATGGGCTTTGCTTTGCGGGCTCGGGGGCTGGCTGGCAACGACCGGTCAAGTCGGCCCCAACGCGGGAACTTCCCGGCCGCAGGTGGCCCTCGGGATCGCGCGGGCGCAACCAACCGGCCAGCGCCCGGCCGGCGCCCCGAGGACGATGGAAGTGACATCGGCAGGTTGCCAGGCCGGCCATCACCCTGGGAGCCCGGCCGGGCAGGAATTGCCGCGCCACGACCGGCGTGCGCGGCATCGTCGGCGGCGGACCGGTTGCGCCGGCCGGTCCCAGGCCCATGGGCCAGGATGGCCGACCGGGGACGCCCACTCGCTCAATGCGACGCGGCGACCGCATCGGCCGGCAAGCCGTCGCCGGGAGCCAGGGCGGTGGGGACCGCGGTCATGTCGGTCGGGGCGGCGGCCTCGACCAGATCCTCTTCCTCGATCTGAGGATTGAGGACCACCTGCTCGCCCTCACGCAGCCCATCCGTGACCTCGGTCATCTCGCCCGTGACCGCTCCCAGTTTCACCGCGCGGCGCTGGACGCTGTCCTCATTGACGACGAAGCACACCTCGTGCCCGTCGGCCAGAGTCACCGCCTCCGACGGGACCGCCAGGACATTCGTCCGCGGCGGCGTGGCGATGGCGATCTGGGCGGTCATGCCCGGGCGCAGACCACGCGGGGGATTCTTCAACTTCACGATCCCCTGGAAATACCGCACATCGCTCCGCCAGTCGAAGGTGGGCAGCGGCGCCACCGCGGCGACGCGACCCTCGATCGACTGGTCCGGCATCCCCTCCACCGCGACCGTCGCCGGCATCCCGGGCTGGACCTCGTCGACGATCGATTCATGAAGCATCGCCACGACTTCCATGTCATTGAGGTCCGGGAGGAAGAACAGCCGTTGATACTGCCGCACCGGCATCCCTTCTTCAATGTAGACCTCGTGCCGGGGATCGTTGGCGTAGATGACGAAGCCATCGTGCGGGGCCCGGATCGTGCACAATTCCACCTGCTTCTCCAGAGTGGCCAGCCGGTCGAGGTTCCGCTGGGTGCGCAGTTGCTGGTACTGGAGGATGGCTTCGGCCCCCTTGACGGCCCCCTCGAGTTCCCGAATCGTCTTGATGGCCGTGTACTTCTGGTAGACGGCGAAGGCCGACTCCTCCTGGTGCACGAGCAGCTCCAACTGCGCCAGCCGGAACTTGTCGGAGGTGACCGTACTGGCCGGGACATAGCCCTTCTCATTCATCCGGCGGGACCAATCCAGCCGATCCCTGGCGCGCTCGCGATCGGCCCGGGCCAGCGTGATCCTGGCCTGGAAATCCTCGAGGGTCTCCTTCATCGTCCCCTCGCGGAATTCCCGGACACCCAGCTTGGCGATCTCCCAGTCGAGCTCGGCCTGGAGCTTGTCGGCCTTGGCCCGCTCCACGCTGATCCGCTGGACGCGGAGCAATTCCTCGTAGTCCGAGGAATCCAGGACCGCCAGGACGTCACCGCGCTTGACGAAGGTCCCTTCGGGGATCAGCCGGAGCAGGACCGAGGCGCCGCCGGCGGCCAGTCGCTGACCCCGGACGCCGACGGTGAGATTCTCGAGCTGGCACTCGATGACCGTGCGTTTGGCGCTCTGGACCAGCCCGCTGGCGGTCAGCGTCGGATTCAGGCTGGCCCGGCGCACGCCCGCGGTCGCGTACCGCTCGCCCGGGGGTCGCCGATGGTGAGTCCAGACCCACCCCGCCGCGATCCCTCCGGCCACGGCGGCCACGGCGAGGATGCCGGCCCATCGAACCCCAGGACGACTCGGCCGCGAGTCCGCTGGCCTTGGCATGGGGAAAACCCTTGAGACAGCGTGCGGGTTACCCGGGTCGCGACGATCCCCGGATCGAGTGCGGCGGAGCGACCGACAGGCCCTCCTTACCAGGGCCGACCCGGAGTCGCCGGTCCGTCTCCGTCGAGAACACGTGCGGCAGGTCCCGTCGAGCCGAGCCCAGTCGGTCCACCGGCGCAACGGTCGCAAAAGGCTGGTTCCCTCCCGCGGCACGAAACCCCACCGCGGTCGGAGGAGGGATTCCCCGGTCGGCGCTCCACCCGGCTGTCCGGGATTCGGGCCGTGACCTCGTGTGCCGCCATCGACCCATCGAGCCCGGGGATCATTCCATCTCGCAATTGTAAAACAAAAGTTTCACGAGGGCAAGACCTCGGCGCCGCCGTGAGCAACGGACCGGTTCCCGGTGAGCTTGCAAGGACGGCCGGTTGCCTGGTCGAATGAGACGGGCGCGGAGGCTTCGACTGTCCCCTGGGGAATGCCGGATGCGCGACCTGCGAATCCTGGGTGGTCTCGGACTTCTGAGTGCGGCGGTGTGGTCGGTGACCGCCGCGGCGGCCGCCGCGGGGCCTGGTGGGGGGCATGGTGGTTCTCATGGCCACGCCGGTCGCGAGAGCCCGATGAGACCTGGCGGGGGCCATAGTGAGATTATTATTTGGCTGTTCTTGCCAAGCCAACTGGAGACACGATCGCGGCTCTTTCCCGGGGAACCGGAACCCGGTCCGGCTCCTCCGGGCCTGCTCCTGGGCGGCCTGGGGGCGGGTGGCCCAGAGCCTCCACTCGCCGATCACCGGGCGGGTCCAGCGATCCACTCACACGCCCACGTCGCGGTGCGGGTTGAGCGGGGTGAGGCTGTGATCCCGCAGCCGACCGCTTCCGTCCTGGACGGATCGGACCAGGCCGGCGCGGCGACGGCGCAGCCGAATCCGACCGCCAATCCCGGGTCGCCGCGGCCTCCGGGCGCCGGCGGCCCGGGTCGGCCGGTGTTGGGGCGGTCCGGCCCAGGGCGGCCAGGTCCCGGACGACCGGCACGTCCTCGCGGTTGAGACCCGCCTTCGCAACCGGTTTTCCGGCGATCATTTCCCCGGTTCGGTCGGAAAGCGGACTTCGACGGCAACCTCGGCGCGCAACCGCCCCTGGGCATTGGCCAGGCGGACCACGACCGGGATCAGGCCGCTGGTGCGGTCGGCCACCTTCCCGACAAAGACGACCTTCCCCGTCCCGGCCGGTTCTGCCTTGCCGGCGAGCCAAACCTCGGCCGACTGGCCGACGGCGACCTGCTCCGCCTGAGCCGGCGAGAGTCCGCAGTGGACGTCCAGCTCACTCAGGTCCACGATCTCGCCCCAGACCAGGGAGCCGGGCCAGCTCACGGTGCCCGGGCTGACGTCCAGCCAGGCGATCTCACCGTCGATGGCCGCGGTCACGGTATACAGCTTCAACTCGCTCTGGGCGAGGGCCAGCTCGGCTTCCGCGGCCAGCACCTGCGCCTCGTTGCTCAAGGCGGTGCCGCGGATCTCGTTGTAGGTGGTCTGGGGGAGCGCCCCGGTTCCCTGGGATTTCTCGGCGAAGTCGAGGATCCGCCGGCTGGCCTGGGCCTTCGCCTGGATGCTCCTGAGCTCCTTCTCCCGGGCCCGAATCTTGGCCTGCGGCTCGAGATCGAACAGCTTGATCAGCACCTGCCCTTTTCTCACCCGGTCGCCCGGACTCACCAGCACCTCGACGACGGGACGCAAGATCGCGGCGGCAATGATTCCCCGGCGGGAGAGCAGACAGCGCGTCCGCCCGGGCACCGTCAGGGGAGCCGTCGGCCCCGCCTGGGTCGCCGCGGCCGGAGCACTGGCGGCCGGAGAAGCCGGCTCGCAACCGGCCAGGCCCCCAAGAATGAGCCCACAGGCCGCCAAGGTGATTATCTTCATGTATCGATCTCCACAGGCTGTTGAACGCTGTCGTGCTGATCCCCGCCAGAATACGGTGATCCCTCCCGGTCTTCAAACCGGCCGCTGCCGCTTTCGATCGTGGACGCGACATGGCGCCGGTACGAACGTCGGTCAGGCTGTCCCGCCTGACGCTCCGGGACTGTCCGGCGGGACAGCCTGACCTGCAGGAGTTTCGTTCGTGCCGGGGTATTAGGGCGCTGCGTGGCCGTGAGGAAATGGTACAGTGGCACGCTACGGCGGAATCGTCTCGCGTGATCTGAGGTCTGGCCATGGGGTGCTGGTCGCTGGCGGATCGCGTCTCAGGGTTGCGGCCGACGGCCGTCAACCGCATCTTGCAGCAAGTCCGGCAGCTCGAGGGGGAGGGACGCTCGCTGGTTTCCCTGATGCGCGGGCAGCCCGACACCCCGACGCCGACGCACATCGTCGAGGCCGCGATCCGAGCGCTGCGTCAGGGCCGCACGGGTTATCCCGACAACCGGGGCGAGCCCGACCTGCGTCGGGCCGTCGCCGAGAAGCTCCGGCGCGACCAGGGACTTGCGTACGACCCCGATCGCGAGATCCTCATCACCGACGGCGCGACGCTGGGAGTCTGTGCCGCGCTGGGCGCGCTGGTGCAGCCGCGTGGGGACGTGATGCTGCCCGACCCGATCTACGATGCCTACGCCGCGCCGATTGCGCTGTGGGGCGGCCAGGTCGCGCCCGTTCCGGCCAGGGTCCGCGCGGGCCGGTTCACGCTCGATCGCCGCGGCTTCGAGGATTCCTGGAGGACCTCCCCGGCCCCGATCCTGGTCAATACACCCTGGAACCCCGTCGGCACGGTCCTGTCCCGCGAGGAGCTGGTCGATCTCATGGGCTTTGCCGCGGAACACGATTGCCCGGTCATCAGTGACGAGATCTACGAGTCGCTGGTCTACGACGGCCGCCGGCACGTCTCGCCGGCCGCCGTCTCGGCCGTGGCACGCGAGCGGACGATCGTCGTGAACAGCCTGTCGAAGACCTATGCCATGACGGGTTGGCGCGTGGGCTACTGCGCCGGTCCCGAGGAGATCATCCGAGCGATGTTGCTGGTCTTGCAGCAGTCGAGCCGGGGCCCGGCGACGTTCGTCCAGGACGCCGCGGCCTGCGCACTCAATTCGGAGCAAGACTGCCTGCGGCGGATGGCGGCCGAGTACCAGGCCCGGCGCGACCGGGTCGTCGAGCGACTGCGCGGCATCCCGGGCGTCGAGCCGATGGTGCCCGAGGGGGGACTGTTCGTGATGGTCGATATCCGCGGGCTGGGAAAATCCTCCGAGGAGGTCTGCCACTTCCTGATGCGCGCAGCCGGGGTCGTCGTCCTGCACGGCGCGGCCTACGGGCCCGGCGGCGAGGGCACCTTGCGCGTGTCGTTCGCGGCGGGTGGCGAGACCCTCGAGCGGGGTCTCGATCGGCTCCGCGAGGGGCTGACGCGACTGGCCAATGGAGCGAGGCTTCAATCATCCTGAGATCCACTGCCAAGAGAGGAGCCGACGACGATGATCCGACAGACGTTGATCCTTGTGCTGGGACTGGGGTTGATCCACGGCATCGGCCCGGCTCCGGCGCCGGCCCAGGAGGCGGGCCGGCGCGGCGGCGCCGCGGCGGGGCCTGTCGCGGCGCCGCGCTATGAGGACTGGACGGCCGTCGGGCACAACGGCGCGGTCTCGGCGGGGGGACGCGACGCGGTCGCCGCGGGGTTGGAGATCCTCAAGCGAGGCGGCAATGCCGCGGATGCGGGCGCCGCCACGATCCTGGCCTTGAGCGTCACCGATGCGCGGGCGTTCTGCTTCGGCGGCGAGGTGCCGATCCTGTTCTACGACGCCCGGACCAAGGGAGTCACCGTCATCGCCGGCCAGGGGGCCGCGCCCCGGCTGGCGACCCGGGAGGAGTTCGTCCGCCGCGGCGGGATCCCCCTCAAGGGGATCGAGTCCGCGGCGGTCCCCGCCGCGCTCGACGCCTGCCTCACGCTGCTGGATCGGTTCGGCACCATGACCTTCGCCCAGGTCGTGGCGCCGACGCGGCAGTTGCTCGCCCGCCCGACGCACCGCGAGTCCTGGCACGCGGACTTCGCGCGCACGCTCGAAACCCTGGTTGCCGCCGAGCTGCTGGCCCCGCCCGGCGAGCGGACGCGCGGAATCCGCCTGGTTGCCGACGCCTTCTACCGCGGGCCGATCGCCCACCGCATCGACGCCTGGTCCCGCGCCCACGGCGGGCTGATCCGCTACAACGACCTGGCCACCCACACGACGCGGGTCGAGGAGCCCGTGACGGCCACTTACCGCGGCTATACCGTCTACAAGTGCGGGCCGTGGACCCAGGGCCCCTACCTGCTCGAAGCCTTGCAGATCCTCGACGGCCTCGACCTGAGCGGGATGGGCCACAACCAGCCCCAGACGGTTCACACCATCGTCGAGACGTTGAAGCTGGCCATGGCCGACCGTGACACCTACTACGCCGATCCGTTGTTCGCCGACGTGCCGCTGACGGACCTCCTCCTGCCGGAGTATGCCGTCCAGCGGCGGGGCCTGATCGATCCCAAGCATGCCTCGCTCGAACGCCGGCCGGGCGATCCCCGCTCCGGCAAGGCGGTGCTCGACCCCGCGGCCGACCCGGCCGCGCGGCACCAGCCGCGGCCGGTGGCGGCGGCCCGCGACACGACCACCTGCGTGGTCGCCGACCACTTCGGCAACGTGGTCGCGGCCACACCCAGCGGCTGGTCCGGCGTCGTGGCCGGCGATACCGGCGTCTGGCTCGGCAGCCGCTTGCAGAGCTTCAACATCTGGGAAGGCCATCCCGACGTCATCGAGCCCGGCAAGCGGCCACGGATCACCCTGTCGCCGACGATCGCCATCTCCGATCAGGGAAACGCCTGGCGTGTGCTGGCCGTGAGCGTCGCCGGCGGCGACAACCAGGACCAGATGACCTTGCAGCTCCTGCTCAACGATATCGACTTCGACCTCTTACCCCACGCCTCGGTCATCGCCCCTCGGTTCATGACCGACCACTTCATCAGCTCGTTCGGCCAGAAGCCGCCGGCCCTGGGCCAGCTCCGGATCAACCCCGAGCTCGGCCCGACGACGCTCGAGGCCTTGAAGAAGCTCGGGCACAAGCTGGTGGAGCGCTCAGGTCCCTTGGGTGCGGCGCCGTCGGTGATCAGCGTGCGGGTCAGCGATTCCCGGGTAACCGAGCATCGAGCCGCCGGCGACCCCCGCGCCGGGCGGCACGCGATGGCGTATTGATCGGGGCGGCCAGGCGCCCGGATTCTCCTTCAGGCTGATTCCCGATCCACCCCGGCCATCAACCCAGCGATCGAGAGGTCCTCATCGAGCTCCGGCCAGTGGAGGCTGATCCCCCCGCCACCGATCTCGTAGCGCATCCGCCGCGCCGGGGTGGCTGCGCCAAGCACCGGAAACCAGACCAAGGGGACGCCCAGAACACGACCGTCCGCGAAGGTGACCCACATCATCGACCTGGTGAACTTCACCGACTTGGCCAGCGCCGTGGCGGGGACGTACGAGCGAATGGATTGAGGGCCCGGGCTTGCGGATGGCGGCCGGACGCCTGCGGGCAATCCCCACCCAGAATGCGCTTGAAACTCCGCCGGCCTCGATCGAGTATGAATGGAGTCGTTACTCCAGGAGGACGATCTCATGCTGCACTTGCTCATGATACTGACGGCTGCGGCGGCGGCAGCCGGACTCCCCGCCGCGGCGGAGGCGAAGGACGCTCCCCCCGCGGTGGGCGTGGTGGTCCCCGATTTCAGCCTGAAGGACATCCACCGCCGGCCGCGCTCGCTCGCGGGCTACCCGGATAAGAAGGCCGTCGTCGTCGCGTTCGTCGACACCGAGTGCCCCCTGGCCAATCTCTTCGTCCCGAGCCTGATCGAATTGCACAAGGAGTATGCCGGGAAGGGGGTGCAGTTCCTGGCGATCAATTCCAGCAACCAGGACTCGTTCATCAGCGTCTCGGCCGATGCCCAGGACCGGCACGTGCCGTTCCCCGTGCTCAAGGATTTCGACCAGAAGGTGGCCAATGCCTTCGGGGCCACGCGGACGCCCGAGGTCTTCCTGCTGGACGCCCACCGGGTGATCCGCTACCACGGCCGCATCGACGACCAGTACGGCATCGGGTTCCGGCGCGACCGGCCAAGCCGGCGCGACCTCAAGGAGGCCCTGGACGAGCTGCTGGCGGGCCGGCCGATCACCCGGCCCCAGACCGACGTGTCGGGCTGCCCGATCGAACGCTACGAGCCGTCGCGGACGGGACAGCGGCTGACCTACGCCGAGCACGCCGCGGTCATCCTCCAGAAACGCTGCCAGGAATGCCACCGGCCGGGCGAGATCGGTCCCTTCCCGCTCTTGACTTATGAAGACGCCAGGAAACGGACCCGGCGGATCCGCGAAGCGGTGCTGGAACAGCGGATGCCCCCCTGGCACGCCGACCCGCGCTACGGCCGGTTCTCCAACGACCGGCGCCTGACCCAGCAGGAGCGCGACACCCTGCTGGCGTGGATTGACTCGGGTGCTCTCAAGGGAGACGACAAGGACCTGCCGCCCCCGTTGACGTTCGTCAACGGCTGGAAGATCGGCGAGCCGGAAAAGGTTTACTCGATGGAACAGGAGTTCCGGGTGCCGGCCACCGGCGTGCTGGACTATCAGCGGTTCGTCGTGGATCCGGGCTTCCCGGAGGATGTGTGGGTGCAGGCGGCGGAGTGCCGGCCGGGCAACCGCAAGGTGGTCCATCACATCCTCGTGTATATCCTGGCGCCGGGCCGGCGCGACCCCTACGACCGGGATGGCACCGCGGCCACCCTCGTCGGCTGGGCGCCCGGCGATATGCCGGCCCTCTATGCGCCGGACACGGCCCGGCGAATTCCCGCCCGGTCGAAGCTGCTCTTCGAGGTCCACTACACGCCCAACGGGACCGAGCAGACGGACCGCTCCTCGGTGGGAGTCCGCTTCGCCAAGAAGCCGCCGGCCCACTCGGTCGAGATGAACATCCTGGCGAACATGTTCCTCCTGATCCCGCCGGGGGCTCCCAACGTCGAGGGACAGATGACCTTCACCTTCCCCCGGGATGCACTGGTCCTGTCGTTCATGCCCCACATGCACCTTCGAGGGATCAGCGCCCGTTATGAGCTGACCTACCCGGACGGCCAGACCGAGACGCTGCTGTCGGTCCCCGATTACGACTTCGGCTGGCAGAGCGCCTACCGGCTCGAGCAGCCGCTGCGCGTCCCCAAGGGGAGCCAGCTGAAGTGGATCGGCCACTGGGACAACTCGCCGGACAACCCGCGCAACCCCGATCCGACCAAGACCGTCCATTGGGGCTTGCAAACCTGGGACGAGATGCAAAACGGCTGGATGGAAGTGGTCTGGCAGCAGCGGAAATCTTGAGTGTTCGGGGTTCGGTAAAGCCGTTCGACATCGGAGGCAATTCCCGAACCCCGACTACCGGAGCGCAGCGTCCAAGAGGCCCGAACTTTGTGCGGTCTGTGCCTTGGACTTCGGCGGTCGAACCCGCGTTGGAGTCCCGCCTTCAGGCGGTCGGCCAGATCGGATTCCGCCTGAAGGCGGGACTCCAACTTCATTCGGTGAGGGCCTTTAAGGTATGGGCACCTCGGGGGCCGGCTTCGCGAGCACCCGGGCGGTCGCCGGCTCGGAGGGTCGTTGCCGATCCACGCCAAGGACCTGGCAGAGATAGGCGGTGACCACGTGCTTGGTCACGTTCAGGCCCAGGATCCCCCAGAACACGCCCAGGCGAAAGAGCCAGAAATTGACCGCAATGCACGCGACGACACCGAGCATGGCCGCCAGAGTCATCTGGAATGCGGGTCGTTCCATGGAAATATTATCGGCGAACCGAGCTGGCGCGGGAAGAGGCGGCAGGCACTCCCGGGCCGACCCGGCCGAGCGCGGTTCGGCGGACGGAGCCGCTACAAGCGGTTCGGCGGACGGAGCTGCCAGAAGACCGCGGGATCCCGCCCTTGTAGGAGCCGGCTCCCTCCGGCGATTCCGCTCCGGGATCCCGCCCGTGTCGGAGCCGGCTCCCTCCGGCGATTCCGCCCTTCGCTTTCCCCTTTGCGTGGATCGATTTAGATCGATTTAGCTCATGCTATCCCGGCTGGGTCCCCTGCCGCGCCGGCTGGGGTGGGAGTGCCCACAGGGCGACCAGGCCGACGCAGCCGGCGACACACAACCGGGCCAGCAGTCGTGTCTCGGGGGTCACCGAGAACGGGCTGGCGGTCCGGGCCAGCGGGAAGAGGAAGGCACCCCCGATCTCAAAGATGAAGGTGCCGAGCACCGCCCCGACCAGGCCGACGAACGCGGCTTCGATCAGGCGCGCCGGCTGGAAGCCGCTGCCGCCGATCCCAAAGGCGAGCCCGGCCGCCAGGCCGATCCCACTCCAGAGACACAGATGCACCATCAGGGGCACCATCAGCTCGGTCGACGAGGGATCGTCGTTGCGGTGCGCCCAATGCCAGGGCATCACGGCAAACGACGGCAACACGCCCGCCGCGGTGCCCAGGATCAACCCGGCGACGGCACCCAGCACGGCCCCACCCAGGGACCGCCGGGCCAGTCCCCCAGCCAGCCCCATCGCCAGGCCGAGCAGGGCGCCGAAGGGACCGAAGCCCACGGCGCCGTTGAGTGAGCTCACCCGGGGCATCTCCTGGTTCAAGATCTCGGGCCGCTGATAATTCTCGGCGGCCTTGGAGGTGTGGAAGGAATCGAGGGTCGACTCACCCACCAGCCAAGCGGCAGCCCCGGCCAGCAGCGCCAGACCCAGGACGGCCATCGGGATCGCCACTCCCGGGCCGGCGGTCGGGGCCTGGGGGGCCGGGGACGAAGACGGTTGGACGGGCGGGTCTGCCGGCGCGGGAGAGTCTTGCGAAGTCATCGGTGTCACCTCGTTTCGGGAAAAAACACTGAGGAAATGAACAGGCGAACGTCGCGGCTCGAGCGGATCTCGACCAGGGAATGCTCCGGTCGGGATCGGGAAGGGGAGCTTCGGTCCCAGGCGACTCGGGATCGCCGCGTGTAACCGGTGGTCCACCTGGTTGCCTCTCTAGAAGAGACCCGCGAGGCGCGTCCGGATTGACCGGCCGGCCGCCGAACCTGGTTGCAGGTCCGAACTGGCCGCGAGGCCGGTTCCCGATCGATCGGTTTGTCCCTCGGGCCCCGTTGTGGGTGTGGGCTTCCCGATCGGCTTGGGGGAGCGCTGGCCGCTCGCGAGTGGATGAACTCGCCGATCGGGAAATCCGTCCTGTCGCACCTTGAATCGCGCTTGCGAGGAGAGTATAAGACAAGCTTGGTCAAGACAAGATCGGTCTCCGCATGAACAAAGAGTGACGAGCCGCTGGTCCAAGCCGAGCGGGTGGCTCGTGGCTCGAACGATCGATCCTGACGAGCCACCAGCCTCTCGCGACTCCGAAGGACTCGGCACTCGACAGTTCCGATTCGGAATCCGTGCAAGCGATCTGACAGTCCCCTTTCTTGATTCCACGGCAGCCGGGGCTCGACCCGACCTTCCGTGAAATCGGTCTGCTAGCCTTCTCGTTCGACTTCGACAATGATCCAACCAGGTTGGTGGCCCGGGGTCCGTCGTGCAGGGCCGGCGGCGCCGGGGGGGTTCCAGCCCTGTGACTGTGAGGGTCCGCGATGCGAGTCAAGACTGTGGTGCGTTTCTCGACGCTGGCCGCGTTCGTGGCGGCCTGGTCAATGGGCTGCGGTCAGGGGACTGAAGTGAAGTTAGCGGACGCCCCTCCGCCGCCGCCGGTGAAGATCGAACCGCTCCCGAAGGATATGAAGAAAGGTGGTGGTACGTCGTCCTCGGGCAATCTGCACAGAAATCCGGGTGCCGACCCGTTAGGGCCGAAATGAGCTCACTCATCGTCGAACGGGCCTGCTCGGACAACGCCCAGGGTGGCCTGGGTGGTCCCAGACAATCGGGCGGCCTCCCAGTCGCGGCGCGCCCTTCTGTTCTTTTTTCGCAACGCCCGCGCCTGGGTGCAAGGACCGTCCCGAGTCGGGCCTTCCATTCCTCTCTCCCACGCAGGAGTCCATCCATGAGTCTCATTCGACTGGAGACGAGATCGCAGCGGGGATTTACCCTGATCGAGTTGCTGGTCGTTATCGCGATTATTGCGGTCTTGATCGCACTGCTGCTCCCCGCAGTACAATCCGCACGGGAAGCCGCCCGGCGGGCGCAGTGCCTCAACAACATGAAACAGCTCGGGCTGGCACTGGCCAACTATGAGTCGGCCAACGGGGCCTATCCGGCCTCCTATGGCACCGGGGGTCCGGCGACGGGATGGTCCGGGCAAGGGACCTGGGGCTCCTGGAGCCCGCAGGCGATGCTGCTGGGCTACTTCGAGCAAATGCCGGTTTACAACAGCATCAATTTCAGGTTGGTCAGCCATGGGGACGGCAACGTCCATGGCGACCTGACCCAGGTGACCGCCATCACCTCCCGGATCGCTTCGCTGCTCTGCCCATCGGCGCCCCTGCCGGCCGGCACGTACTACGGCAAGCCGATCCCCGGCAACAGTTATTTCGCGTCGGTCGGTTCCAGCCTCATGTGGGTCGGCAACGCCGGCTCGTGGGCGGCCAACGGCATCTTCATGTTTGGCGGCGGGTCCGGCCCACCTCCCACCTATGCGCCGGGTGCTCAATCCGCCCCGGCCCGCGGCGTTCGGGATGTCACCGACGGCACGAGCAATACGATCGCCTTCGGTGAATGGCGCCTGGGCGACCAGGACAGCAGCAAGCTGTCGATCCCGCAAGACGTGATGGGCCACGTTCCCTGGCCTGCCAACGGGAACTGCCTCTGGTCCTCGGCGTCGGGAGCCAGCATGCCGGCCGGTTCCGTTGCGTTCCTCCAGTGGCTGCCGATGTGCGCCGGCTACGCCCCGGGCAGCATCACTCATGGCGGTGCGAACTGGGAGTATAATATGAGCTACCTGGGCCAGGCGTGGAACCAGGGGATGTTTGGCTGGACCCTGGGCAACACGCTGCTGGCACCCAACCCCCAGTATCCCAACTGCCGGACGTGTTCCTGGAACGGTGACTGGGACTGCCCGGGCATGTACGGCCTGAGCAGCTACCACCCCGGCGGCGGCAACGTGGCGTTCGCCGACGGCTCGGCCCGGTTCCTCAAGACATCGACGGCCATGCAAACGATCTGGGCGCTGGGGTCGCGGGCCCAGAACGAGGTGCTCTCGAGCGATTCCTATTGATCGGGACCGACCGCGACAGTCCACCCGAGTTGACCCGGGAGGCGGAGCGCCCAGTGCTCCGCCTCCCTTCCTGTCTTCCCGGTCCGCTTGGACCGCCCCGCTGTCAGATTTCCGGGACATCCCTTGCGGCTGATCCAGCCGGTGTTCGGATCGGGCTTCCCCCTTGCCTGCGCCTCAATCCCTGCCGGCCGCCCGCTCGCCCCTGCTGCCCCGGATCGTCGTCCTGCTCTGCCTGGCCGTCGTCCTGGCCCTCATCGGCTGGATGGTCTCTCAGGTCCAGAAGGACCGTGGGGATGCGCTGGCGCGCGCCCGCTCCTATCTCGATCGCGGTCAACCGGACCGGGCCCTTCAGGTCCTCGCGGGGATCCCGGCCGACGGGCCCGATGCCGCGGACGGGTTGACTCTGGCCGCCCGCGCGTTCTTGATGCGGGGGAATATCGCGCGGGCGCGCCGCGTGCTGGAGCGGTCGCTGACGATGAAGCGCGCCCAGCCGGAGGCCGACAAGATGCTGGCGGCGATCTATCTCGCCGCCAGCGATGCCCAGCGAGCCATCACATTGTTGAAGGAGGCCGCACAGCTCGAGCCGGGTGATTTTCACCCCTGGTCTGCCCTGGGAAAAGTCTACCAGGACCAGGGCAAGCTCGACGAATCGGCGGGGGCTTATGCCGAGGCGTTACGACGCAGGCCGCCTGCGCAGGAGGCGCGGGAAGCGCGCATCGGCCGGTTTCGGGCCTTGCTCAAGGCCCATCGTCACGCGGAGGCTGCCGCAGACCTTGCCGTGCTCCGCGAGCAGACACCGAACGATCCGCAGGTGCTGGCCCTCGCCGCCCAGCAGGCGCGCGATCGCGGCCAGGTGGAGGAGGCGACCGAGCTGGCTCAGCGTGCCCTCGCCGCCGATCCGACCAACTACGACGCGCTGCTGGTTCGGGCCAGGATTCACGTCCTGATCCGCCAGCCCCAGCTCGCGATCGAGGACCTGGAAAAGGCCCTCGGAGTCCAACCCGACGATCCCGCCGCCCTCCAACTGCTCGCCCAGGCTCAGATGAGCGCCGGTCTGACCGACAGGGCCCGAGCCACTCAGGAGCGGGCCAACCGGGCCCGAGAACGCATCGCGTTGCTGGATCGACTGACCAGGGCGATCGACGAGCATCCCGAGGATCCGGAACCGCGCTGGCGGCTGGGCCAGGCGGCCATGGAGGCCGAAATGTATCTCCTGGCCTATCAGTGTTTTCAGGCCGCGCTCGATCTGAATCCGAACTACACGCCGGCCCGGGATGCCCTCGAAGCGCTGCGCTCCCGCAAAGGATTCGACCTGTCCTCCCTCACCGGACCGCCCATCGCGCCGCTCAAGAGGACGCCGGCGAGGAAGTAGGTCGGGCTTTCCCTCCAGCCCGACCTACGTTCGTGCCGGCGTCGGAGCCGGGGCCGACGCCGTGGCGTGGAGGCGGATGTGGACGTTCAGCGCGGGGTCAGGCTGGGGGAAATCGCGTCGGAAATGGACGCCGCGGGATTCGCGGCGGTCGGCGGCCGCGACGATCATGAGCCGGGCGACGATCAACATGTTCTGCATGGTCCAGCCGGTGGGGTCGTCGAACTCCAGGGGGAGGATATAGCGGCCCCAGTGGTCGACGCGGGCCGCGGCCTCGCTCAAGCCGGCGGCGTCGCGGGTGATCCCCAGTCGGCGCCACAGCAGCGCTCGGAGCGATTCGCGGAGGTCGCCCAGGTCGATCCGGGTCTGGCCGTCGCTGCGGGTGGGGGCGGAGACCGGGGCCACTTCCAGCGGCCGCGGGCCCGCGTCATCCAGTCCGGCGACGATGTCCTCGGCCGCCCGCGCGCCGTAGACCAGGCCCTCGAGCAGGCTGTTGGAGGCGAGCCGGTTGGCACCATGGAGGCCCGAGCTGGTGACCTCGCCCGCGGCCCAGAGGCCCGGCAGCGTGGTGCGGCCGTGGTCGTCGACGGTGACGCCGCCGATCAGGTAATGCGCGCCGGGGCAGACCGGGATGGGGTCCCGGGTGATGTCCAGGTCGAAGGTCCGGCAGAGGCGATCGATGCCGGGGAAGCGGCGGCGGATGCGGTCGGCATCGAGATGGGATAGGTCGAGGTAGACGCTCGGATGCTGGGTCCTGGCCATCTGGGCGGCAATCGCCAGTGAGACGTCATCCCGCGGGGCCAGTTCGGCCAGCGGATGAGCGCCCGTCATGAACCGCTCGCCATGGCAATTGCGCAAGTAGGCCCCTTCGCCGCGCAGGGCTTCGGTCAGCAGGTGGCGCGCCGAGCCGGCGATGTAGAGCACCGTGGGGTGGAACTGCATGAACTCCATGTCGCGCAGCTCGGCACCGGCCCGAAAGGCCATGGCGTGCCCGTCCGCCGTGGCGATGGGCGGGTTGGTCGTCTCGCGGAAGAGCTGACCGGCGCCGCCGGTGGCCAGCACCACCGCCCGGGCCCAGACCAGGGCGAACCCGCGGCGACGGTCCCAGACCAGCACGCCCCGGCACTGCCCTTCGTGGGTCAGAAGATCGATCGTGAAGCTGTTCTGCCAGATGCGGAGATTGGCCCGCGTTCGCGCCCGCTGGATCACCGCGCGCATGATCTCGCGGCCGGTCTCATCCCCCAGCGCGTGGACGATCCGGGCATGCGAGTGCCCCCCCTCGCGACCCAGTGCCACGTGGCCGTTGACCTCATCAAAGTGCGTGCCCCACTCGATCAGCTCGCCGATCCGCCGCGGCGCCTCGCGGATGACCAGCTCGACCACCGCCGGGTCGCAAAGCCCCTTGCCCGCCGCGAGGGTGTCGGCGATATGGTTGTCGAACCGGTCCTCCGGGTCGAGGACGCCGGCAATTCCGCCCTGCGCGTACTGGCTGTTGCTCTCGCGCAGCTCGTCCTTGGTCACGACCAGGACCCGGTACCGCTCCGGGATGCCCAGGGCGGCCCGGAACCCCGCGATCCCGCCCCCGATGACCAGGACGTCGGTGAAGTGGTGGGGCAGCTCCCTGGGGTCGAACCCCACCAGGTATCGCCGCGGCGCCGGCACAGGATGCAGCGTGTCCATGGAAATCTTGACAGCAGGTTTTTAACCACGAAATCCACGAAAGAAGAAAGAGATTGAATTCTTTTTCTCTTTTCGTGAGTTTCGTGTATTTCGTGGTTCAATCTTCCTAAAAAAAGCAGCATTTCGGGTTTGCGGCGCAGGCTTCTGACGCCCGGGGCGGTTGGCTGCGCTACTTGCCACTGGTGGCGGGAGTCCGCGCGGCCCGACGGGTCGGCGTCACTTTGGAGCGCGCGAGCTTGCTCTTGTAACCTTGCCACCGGCTCCGCCATTCGGGAGGCGGCTCGGAGCGCCAGCCCTGCTCCATGTTGCGGACCGTATCCTGGGGCATGGTGCCCCGTTCGCGGATCGACTTGGAGTCCATGCGCTGGGTGCGGTCGAACCCCGGCAGGTTGGCGCCGGGTTTCGCCACCGGGGTCTGGTCACCCGGCTTCACCTCGATCTCGCGGCCCGGCCCAGCCGGTGCGGACTTCGGCTTCTGGTACGGCTTGGCGAATTGTTCGAGTTGTTCGCGGGTCATGCCGGTCCGATCCTCGAGTTCCTTGGCCTTCTGGTCGTCCTGGAGGGCATCGGCGAGCTTGCGGAGCACCAGGTCGCTCTGCGACTGGCCGCGCGGTGCCACGTCATCGCCCGGGTTCGGGTTGGCGGGTTCCTGGGCGGGCGGGGACGGTTTCGATTCGTCCTTGGGCGGCTCACCGGGCGGGGCGCTGGGCTGATCTTGCGCGCCACCGCCGCCGATATTGCTCTGGCCGACGCCTTTGGAGAATTGACCGGGGTTCTTACCACTGCCGGGGCTGGGGGTACCGGCCCCTCCCTCGCCGCTCCGCGACGATCCACCCTGCTCCTTGTGGGGCTGGCCGCCGCCTCCACTGGGCTCCTTGTGGGGCTGGCCGCCGCCTCCACCCTGCTCCTTGGACGGCTGGCCGGCGCCGGAAGTCGATGGCTTCGAGCCCTGGGATGACTCAGATTGCTCAGTGCCGCTCTTGGCCTCCCCGTTGCTCTGGGAGCTGGGCGATCCGGCCGGCTTCTGCCCCCCCGGGCCGGGCTTCGAACCACCCGAACCGGGCTTGGAGCCTTCCGAGCCGGGCTTGGAGCCTTGGCCGGTCTTGCCGGATTTCCCCGCGCCCGCCTCACCCTGGCTCTCTTGACCCGGCTTCGAGCCAGGAATATCCGACTTCTGCCCCTGGGCGGACTCACTCGACTGCGATTGGTCTTGAGCCTGTGTCGGCTTGGGCGCCGTCTGCGGGTTGGACGCAGACCGAGGCTTGTTCGACGGGTTCACCCCGGGGTTGGAGGAATTCTCATGCGGGACGTTGGTCCGAGCGCCGAACGGAGGCTCGGGCTGTTGCGGGTTGGGCTGTTGCTGTTGCGGGTTGGGTTGCTGTTGCGTCGGACTTTCGACCTGGGGCTGCGCCGGTTGCCGGGGCTGTGGCTCGCCCGGGGTTTGGGGCGGAGTCGTGGTGTTCGCGGCTGGGTTGGGCGGGCCCGGAGGACGTCGGTCGCCGGGGGCCGTCGGCTGCGTGGGCTGGCGAGCGGCCTGGGTGCCGCTCTGGTCCTTCTGTCCCTGCTCGGCCTGGGCCCCCTGCTGTGCGCCCGTCGGGTTGCGCGGGTTCGACGTGGGACTGGTCCGGTCCGGCCCTGTCGGGGGTGGATTCGCGGTGCTGGGTGTCCCGGGCTGGCCCTGGGGCGGAGTTGTCGTGGGACGAGCGTCGGGCCCCCCCCGCGTGTCGCGCTGGAGATCTCGCGGGTTCGGTTCGCCCGGCGGCGCGGCCTGACCAGTTTTCTCTTTCTCGTTCCCGCTCGGCTGGGCTAAGGGCCGACCGGTGGGGTTCTCATTCTGCCTTTGCGCCGCGTCGCCCGCGTCCTTCTGCTGGGCGCGGTCCTGACCGCCGGGCTGGGGCGGTGCCGCACCAGGCCGGGGCGGATTGGTCCCGGGCTGCGGGGAACCGGGCGGAGGAGCCGAGCCGGGCGGAGTGGGTGAGCCCGGCTTCGGAGCATTCTCTGGCCCGGCGCCCTGCCGGGGCGCCTGTCGGGGATTGGTCGCCGACTGGCTTTGACCAGAGTCCTGACGAGGATTGGTGCCGGGCTTTGGCGCTCCCTGGGCCGAGTCGGGACCGTTGGCAGGCTTGTTCGCGGATTGTGCGCCCGGTTGGCCGCGGTCGCCCTGGGGATTGCCGTTCTGATCGGTAGCCTTCGTCGTCTGGGAGCCAGCCGGGTTGGCAGCCTGGCGAGTGGCGCCCTCGGCGGGTTGCTGAGCCTTGTCTCCCTGCGGGGTGTTCGCGCCTGCCTGGGGTTGCTGAGCCTTGTCTCCTCGTGGGTTGTTTGCTCCGCCCCGCGGCTGCGCGGGGTTGTTCGGATTGGCGCTGGCGCCGGGTTGTTGGGGATTGGTCCCCTGCGGTTGCGCGGGGTTATTGGGGTTGGCGCTGGCGCCGGGTTGCTGGGGATTGGTCCCCTGCGGCTGCGC
>JAJPJC010000073.1 GCA_021324445.1 Isosphaeraceae bacterium | reverse complement strand
TGCTGAAGCTGCGCCGGCAGGAGACGATGGGGCCGGCCGGCGGCGAGCCGGCGGAGTTGTCCGGCCGCGGCGCGACGGTGGCCGGCCTGGCCGCGACCATCGGCTGCGGCCTCGACGCCATCGACTCCCTCCACGCCAACGTGCTGCCGGCCGGCCCCGACCCCCTGGCGGAGTCGGAGCCCGCCGCGGAAAACTCGCCGAACGAACCGGACACCGCGGCAGCCGACCCGCCGCGCGCGGCCGGCGAATCCCCCCCGCCGCTCGGCCAGTCCCCGATTTCGCCGAACGAACCTGCCGACGCGCCCCGCGCAGGCGTGGCTTTTTCTGGTGCAATCCGCAATGATCTCGATCGAGGACCGTGCAAATTGCAAGGACGCGAGCCGCTGCCCAACCCCGGGGGCACCCGGGTGGAAGACCCCAACTCGGCCTCTGCCCCGGACTTGAGATCCGAAGTCCCGAGTCCGGCACGCCCGATGCTCGGGTCAGGCGGTAGGAACCATGTTCAAGACGCTCCGCACCCGGCTGCTGATCGGACTCACACCGCTGCTGGCCATCATGGTCGGCCTGGGACTGTGGGCCATCGTGATGTTCTCCCGGCTGGGGAACGACATCGATGTGATCCTCAAGGAGAACTACCGGAGCGTGCTGGCCGCTGAGGGCATGAAAGAGGGCCTGGAGCGGATGGACTCCTCACTGCTGTTCGCCATCGGCGGAGAAGAGCAGCAGGCGCGGGACCAGTTCGCCGAGTACCGGCCGGTGTTCGAGCGAAACCTGAAGATCGAGCAGAACAACATCACTCTGCCCGGGGAGCGGGAGATGGCCGATACCCTGGCGGCGCTCTTCGCCCGCTACCTCGAGCTGACCAGCCGTTTCTTCGCGATTCCACCCACCGAGAAAGCCGAGCGGACGCGACTCTACTTCACCCAGCTCCTGCCGACGTTCAAGGACATCAAGCGGGAGGCCGACGCGGTGCTGCTCCTGAACCAGAAGAACATGGAGGACGAGGACGCCCGTGCCCGGGCGGCCGCCAATGCGTCGATCCGCCTGATGGTGGTGGTCTTGCTGGGGGCGGCGGTCGTCGCCGCGGCGATCAGCCTGGTCCTGAGCCGTTCGATCCTCGAGCCGATCCGCGCGGTGACGCAAGCGGCCCGCGGCGTCACGGGGGGCAATCTCGATCAGGTCGTGCCCGTGCTGACCCGCGACGAGCTGGGAGAGCTGGCCGAGGCGTTCAACGTGATGGCCGGACGATCCGCGACTTCCGCCAGGCGGGGACCGAGCGTCTGCTCCGCGCTCAGAAGACCGCTCAGGCGACGATCGACTCGTTCCCGGACCCGGTCGTGGTGGTCGACCTGGGCGGGGCGATCGAGCGCGCCAACCCGGCGGCGCGGCGCATCCTGGGCGCGGCGCCGTCGGACGGCGTGATCCCCTGGGTCGCGCCGCCGACCTTGCGGCCGGCGCTGACCGAGGTCCTCCACGGTCAAGCCGCCTACCTGCCCACCAGCCTGGATCACGCCGTCTGCTTCCGCGACGACGGGCAGGAACGCTTCTTCCTCCCGCGCGTCCTGGCGATCCGGGATGACCAGGACGGGCTGCTCGGCGCCGCCGTGGTCCTCACCGATGTGACCAAGTTCCGACTGGTCGACCAGCTCAAGAGCGATATGGTCTCGACTGTCAGCCACGAGTTGAAGACGCCGCTGACCAGCATCCAGATGGCCGTCCACCTGTTGCTCGAGGAGCTGGTCGGGCCGCTCACCCCCAAGCAGGTCGAGCTGCTCCTGGCCGCACGGCAAGACTCGGACCGGCTGCTGGCGATGGTCAACGACCTGCTCGACCTGACCCGAATCGAGCAGGGCCGTCTGCGGCTGGATCGCCGGCCGGTGGCACCGCGTGAGCTGGTCAGCGACGCGATCGAGCGCTTCGAGAACAGAGCCCGGGATGCCGGCGTCGCCCTGGAGGCCGACGTGGCGGCGCGCTTGCCGGAAGTCCTGGCCGACCGGGAGCGCATCGGCCACGTCTTCGACAACCTGATCGGCAACGCCCTGCGGCATACCCGGCGCGGGGGCAAGATCCGGCTGTCGGCCCGTGCCGTCGACGCAGCTGTGCGCCTGACCGTCGCGGATACCGGCGAGGGGATCCCGGCCGAGCATCTGCCCCACATCTTCGAAAAGTTCTACCAGGTACCCGGAACGCGGCATGACGGCGGGGCCGGGCTGGGCCTGGCGATCGTCCGCGAGATCGTCGGCGCCCACGGCGGCGAGGTCGGCGTGACCAGCGATCCCGGCGGCGAGACGGCCTTCAGCTTCACCCTGCCGACCGGCCCGCGCGAGGGTGGGGCATTGCCCGTAGGTCAGGCTTGAGCCTGACAAGGAACTTCCATCATGTCAGGCTCAAGCCTGACCTACGACCGGGGCGGAGGAATCGATGGCCACCAATGAATCGGCACCGATCCTGATTGTGGATGACGAGCCCCATGTCCGGCTCGCCTTCCGGACCACGCTGGAGACGGCCGGGTACGCGGTCGACGAGGCCACGGACGGTTCGGGCGCCCTGGACCGCCTGGCGCAATCCCGGGTCAGCCTCGTCCTGCTGGACCTGAGGATGCCCCCTCCCGACGGCATGCAGGTGCTGCGACGGTTGAGGGAGACGGGCCACGACGTCCCCGTGGTCATCATCACGGCCCACGGCAGCATCCCCGACGCCGTGGCGGCCATCAAGCTGGGCGCCGTCGACTTCCTGTCCAAGCCGCTGACGCCCAATGAGCTGCGCCGGGTGGTCCGGGAGGTGCTCGCGCGGCACGCCGAGCCGCCGCCGGAAGCCATGCCGATGCCGGGTCCGCCCCCGGACAGGATTCCGACCACCGTCACGCTCGGGCCCGCCGCGGTGGACCTCACCCCAGCCAAGCGCGCCTTGAACCGCCGGGAATTCGACCGCGCCGCGGAACTGCTCGACCAGGCGCTCGATCTGGACCCCCATTCGGCCGAGGCCCTCACGCTCATGGGCGTCCTCCGCGAGAGCCGCGGCCAGGACCATGCGGCCTACCAGGCTTACAAGGCGGCCCTGGAGTCCGATCCCCAGTACGGCCCCGCGCGGGACAACATGCAGCGGTACTGCCAGCGGCGCGGTCTGGACCACCACAACCCGGCGATCAACCCCGCGGCCAGCAGCTCCTGACAGTCAGAAACGTCCTGTCAGTGGGAACCGGGCTCTCGTGCCCCTTCGACTGGCATGACTTACCTGAGGAGCTCTCAAGACTCACCGCGGAGACCGCGGAGACCGCAGAGAGGGAAACCGAGAGGAATCCTCTGTCTTTTTCTCTGCGATCTCGGCGCTCTCCGCGGTGAAAGACTTCCCGATCGATCCGACAGGACTTACCTGACGAGCGATCAATCGAGCCACACCCCAACGGACAACAGACGCCGGACGAACCAAAGGAGGTTGACCTTGGCCCTGGGAACCCTGGCCCTCGGGATCGTGATCTTCGCCCTGTTCTTTGCCCTGGTCGCGGCGTGCGATCGGCTCTGACCGCGACCCGAACGGGAGTGCTGCCATGCTCTACCTGACTGCCGTGCTGACCGTGCTGGCCCTGATCTACCTCGGGTACGCCATGATCCGACCCGAACGGTTCTGAGATCGCGTCACGTTGGAAAGCCCGACCTACGACCGGAGGTCCCGCCGTGGAATCGACTCTGTCCTGGATCCACCCGTTCTGGGCGTTCGGCCTGCCGATGGCGGCCTGCGTGCCGCTGGGCCTGTGGATGGCGCACGCCCTCGACCCTCCGGCCGACCGCGTGGGCCGGGGCCTCGATGTCCTGCCGATGGCCCTGGCTCGCCTGCTCGGGCGCCGCGCGGCGGCCTCCATGGATTGGAAGCAGTATGCGATCGCCCTGCTGGCGTACAACGCCGCCCTGTTCGTGATCAGCTTCGGCCTGCTCTACCTCCAGCAAGACCTGCCCCTGAACCCCGACCGCAAGGGGTCGCTGGGGGCCCTGGGATACAAGGATGCCGCCGGGGTCGAACACCCCGGTGCCGACACCGGCGTGGTCTTCAACACTGTTTGCTCGTTCGTCACCAACACCAACCTCCAGCACTACTCCGGGGAGCAGCACCTGTCGTATTTCAGCCAACTGGGCGCCATCGTCTGGCTCCAGTTCGTCACGCCCGCCGCCGGCCTGTGCGTGATGCTGGCCGCGGTCCGCGGCCTGCGCGGCGACCGGCACCTGGGCGACTTCTACGTCGACCTGTTGCGCAGCCTGCTCCTGGTCTTGCTCCCCCTGGCCGTGATCGTCGCGCTGCTGCTGGTCGGCACCGGGGTGCCGATGACCTTCCAGGGCGCAGTGCCGGCGACACCGCTCGACGGTGAGGCGACCAGGATGACCACCCAGACCATCGCCCGCGGCCCGGTGGCCGCCGAGGTCTCGATCAAGCAGCTCGGGACCAACGGCGGAGGCTTCTTCGGTCCCAACTCGGCTCACCCGCTCGAGAAC
The DNA here is from genome assembly GCA_021324445.1 of Isosphaeraceae bacterium. Taxonomy (GTDB): domain Bacteria; phylum Planctomycetota; class Planctomycetia; order Isosphaerales; family Isosphaeraceae; genus JAJPJC01. Next base: position 33,970 of record JAJPJC010000073.1, on the reverse strand, counting down.
CCCACCCCCTGGAGCAACCTCCTGGAGGTCATCTCGATCCTCGTGCTGCCGATGTCGGCAATCGTGATGTTCGGGCGGATGCTCAAGGACCGGGGCCACGCCGCGGTCGTCTTCGGGGTGATGTTCACCCTGCTGGCGGTCGAGGCGGCCGTGGCACTCGGGGCCGAGGCCCAGCCCAGCGCCGCGGCGGCCGGCCTGCCGCTGGCCCGGGGACCGAACCTCGAGGGCAAGGAGGTCCGCATCGGCCCGGTCGCGTCGGCGACCTGGGCGGCGATCACCACGGCCACGTCCAACGGCTCGGTCGACAGAATGCACGACAGCCTCAATCCGCTGGCCGGCATGGTGCCCCTGACCCTGATGATGCTCAACGTCGTCTTCAGCGGGATCGGCGCGGGATTCCTCAACATGCTGTCGTACATCATCATCGCCGTGTTCATCGCCGGGCTGATGGTGGGACGCACGCCGGAGTACCTGGGCAAGAAGGTCGAGGCCAAGGAGGTCAAGCTGGCCATGCTGGCCGTCCTGATCCATCCCGTATTGATCTGCGGCGGCACGGCGCTCTTCGCGGCGACGAGCTGGAAGGCGTTCTGCGCCAACCCCGGCCCGCACGGCTTCAGCGAGATCCTCTACGAGTTCACCTCGGCGGCGGCCAACAATGGCTCGGGGTTCGAGGGCCTCTCGGACAACACGCCCCCGTGGAACATCGCCACCGGCATCGTCCTGCTGCTGGGCCGATTCCCGGCGCTCATCTTCCCCCTGGCCATCGCCGGCTCGCTGTCGCAAAAGAAACGGGTGCCCCAGACCGTCGGGACCCTGAGGACGGACAACTGGACGTTCGCCGGCATGCTGCTGGGGACGGTGCTGCTGGTCGGCGCGTTGTCGTTCATGCCCGCGGTCGTCCTGGGCCCGATCGCCGATCACCTGATGAGGGTCAAGCCATAGAGCGGTTCATGAATGGTTTGTCTACGCCCTGGGCCGATGCGAATACCCCCCCTGTCCCCCTCTTGGTAAGGGGGAGAATCCGGGGGCTCGCCCGATTCCTTTCCCCCCCTTACGAAGGGGGGGTCAGGGGGGGGTTCTTCGGCAGGGGCTGTCGAAGGTGTACTTCCCGCAGGAGAATCGTCGATGAGCGTTGATACCGAGGTCGGGATGCCGGCGCGGGCGGCCGCCGATGCCCAGGCCCTGAAGCTCCAGCGCCGCCACGCGCGGCGCCTGGGCGTCTTCGACCCGGCGCTGGTCCGCATGGCGACCTGGCGGTCGTTCGTGATGCTCGACCCCCGCACCATGATGCGCAACCCGGTGATGTTCCTGGTCGAGGTCGGCACCATCCTGACCGCCCTGGTCACCGTCCAATCGATCGCCGGGGGCGCCGCCACCGGCCTGATCGTCTACCAGGCGGCGCTGACGATCCTGCTCTTGTTGACCGTCCTGTTCGCCAATTTCGCCGAGGCGCTGGCCGAGGCGCGCGGCAAGGCGCAGGCCGACAGCCTGCGGGCGACCCGCCAGGACACTCCGGCCTACCGCCTCGCGGATCTGGGCAGCCCGACGGGCGAGGTCATCTCCTCGACCCGGTTGCGGACCGGCGACTACGTCGTGGTCGAGGCGGGCCAGGTCATCCCGGCCGACGGCGAGGTCGTTGACGGGGTGGCCTCGGTCGACGAGTCGGCGATCACCGGCGAGAGTGCCCCGGTCATCCGCGAGGCCGGCGGCGATCGCTCGGGCGTCACCGGGGGCACCCGCGTCCTCTCCGACCGCATCATCGTCCAGGTCACCGCCGAGCCCGGCCAGAGCTTCCTCGACCGCATGATCGCCCTGGTGGAAGGGGCGAGCCGCCAGAAGACGCCCAACGAGATCGCCCTGACGATCGTCCTGGCCGCCTTCTCGCTCATCTTCCTGATCGTCACGGCGACCCTCTACCCCATGGCCCGCTACTTCGACCTGACCCTGGACATCCCCACCCTGATCGCGCTCTTGGTCTGCCTGATCCCCACGACCATCGGTGCCCTGCTGGCGGCCATCGGCATCGCCGGGATGGACCGGGCGCTGATGGCCAACATCCTGGCCAAGAGCGGCAAGGCCGTCGAGCTGGCCGGCGACGTCGACACCCTGCTCCTGGACAAGACCGGGACGATCACGATGGGCAACCGGCGGGCGACCCACTTCGCCCCGCTGGGAGGTGCGACCGAGCGGCACGTGGCGCGGCTGGCCGGCCTGGCGTCGATGGCCGACCAGACGCCCGAGGGCAAGAGCATCCTCGAGCTGGCCCGCACTCAGGCGGCGCTGGATGGCGAGGCGCCGGCGGGTGCGGCGTTCATCGAGTTCACCGCCCAGACCCGGATGAGCGGGATCAACCTCCCCGACGGCACGCGGATTCGAAAGGGGGCACCGGACACCCTCGCCCGGTATGTCCGGGACCAGGGAGGGACCGTCCCCGACGGCTACGAGCAGACCGTCGACGCCATCGCCTCGGCGGGTGCCACTCCGCTGGCCGTCGCCGAGGGGAACCGGCTCATTGGCGTGGTCAAGCTGGAAGATATCCTCAAGCCCGGCATCCGCGAGCGCTTTGCCCGGCTCCGCCAGATGGGCCTCCGGGTCGTGATGGTCACCGGCGACAATCCGCTGACGGCCAAGGCCATCGCCAACGAGGCCGGCGTCGATGACTTCATCGCCCAGGCCACTCCCGAAGCCAAGCTCGCCTACATCCGCAACGAGCAGCACGGCGGCAAGCTCGTGGCCATGATGGGCGACGGCACCAACGACGCCCCTGCCCTGGCCCAGGCCGATATCGGCGTGGCCATGAACTCCGGCACCCAGGCCGCCAAGGAGGCCGGCAACATGGTCGACCTCGACAGCGACCCGACCAAGCTCATCGAGGTCGTCGAGATCGGCAAGCAGCTCCTCATGACCCGCGGCGCCTTGACCACCTTCTCGATCGCCAACGACCTGGCCAAGTACTTCGCCGTCATCCCCGCCATGTTCATCGTGACCCTCCCCGAGCTGCGGGTCCTCGACCTGATGGGCCTGGCGACTCAGGGCGGAGCCTACTCGGCGATCCTCTCGGCCGTCATCTTCAACGCGGTGATCATTCCGCTCTTGATCCCGATCGCCTTGAAGGGGGTGACATACCGCCCGGTCGGCGCCGCCGCCCTGTTGCGGCGCAACCTGCTGTATTACGGCCTGGGCGGCGTGATCGCCCCGTTCGTCGGCATCAAGCTCATCGACCTGATGATCGACCCGCTCCTGGCCCTGGTCGGGATAGGTTGAGGGGGCTTCATCCTCAAACGGCAATCCTCCGGGAGAACCTGCCCGATGATTCGCGAAACCATGACCGCACTGCTCGCCTGCCTGGTCACCTTCATCCTTTGTGCGATCGCCTATCCGGCCGCGGTCTGGGGGCTGGCCAACCTGGCCTTCCCTCATCAAGCGGAGGGAAGTCTCGTCTATGATCGGGAGCGGACCGTGATTGGTTCGGAGCTGGTGGCCCAGCCGTTCGCCTCCGACGCCTACTTTCATCCCCGGCCGTCGGCCGTCGGTTACAAGGCGGATGCCGGGGCTGGATCCAACCTCGGCTCCAAGAACCCGGATCTGCGCCAGAAGCTCGCCGAGCGGGCCGCGGCGCTGAAAGCCACCGCGGAGCGGCCGACGCCTGTGGATCTGGTGATGGCCTCGGGCTCGGGCCTGGACCCGCACATCAGCCCCGAGGCGGCGGAGTATCAGCTCCGGCGCGTGGCCGCGGCCCGCGGCCTGCCCGAGGATCAGGTGCGCGCCCTGATCGACGCCCACACCGATCGATCCGGGGCGATCCTCGGCGCCCCGCCGCGGGTCAACGTCCTGCTCCTGAACCTGGCCCTGGATCGCCGGCGGAACTCGGGCTGATCCTGCGTTGACCCCAGCGAGCGCGGCACCGATGCTCCAGCCGGCCGCCCGCCCAGATCACCGCCAGCCCGAGGAGGTCCAGCAGGATGGCTTCGATCACGGTCATGTGCCTGACGACCAGGTGAAGCACCGAGGCCAGATCGCCCGCGGGGTCCCCCAGCGAATCCAGACAACTCATCAGGACGGATTGCAAACCGCTCCCCAGCAGTCCCGGCGGCCTCGACTGCATCCAGACCGCGACCAGGTAATCCGCCGTGATCAGGAAGACGGCCCCAATACCACCCAGCAGCATCCCCATGATCCGCGTCTCCCAGGCCCGGGGTCGGACCAGGACGAAGAACAACCCCAGGTTGAGCGCCAGGACCATCATGGTGAATGGGGGAAACAGGAGGATGCCCCAGGCATCCTGGAACAAGACCAGCTCCAGGGCGATCGGGACGATCACCCGCATCAGGGCGGCCGTGGACCATTTCCCGGGAGCGAGGTGAATCATCATGTTCTGGAGTGCTCGGTCGCACTGGCTCTTGGCAATTCCAAATGACAGATTCCAGATTCCAAATGGGAGGAATCTGTCCTTGTCCATTCCTCGCCGTGCGCACATCTGGGGAATTCCCAATGACCGACCGCCGATCCCAAATGGGGTTGCATCTGGAATTGGGATGGGAGTTACGCAGTTGGCCTTCCGGCCACCCCGGCGTCTGGAACGATCGGCGAGCGAACAATGCGCTGGTAGTCTCTTGGGCCTTGCCGATCCAGCCCAGACGCCTCGGAACAGCAGGCGGCGATGTCCAAGAAGCTTCCACCGCGTAACTCCTATCCAGATTCCAAAATGGGAGGAATCTGTCCTTGTCCATTCCTCGCCGTGCGCACATCTGGGGAATTCCCAATGACCGACTGCCGATCCCAAATGGGGTTGCATCTGGAATTGGGAATCTGGAATCCGTCCTTCCTCTTGGGTTGCGGCCGAAGGCCGCCTCAGGGCTGAGGACGTGGCGGCGGCGCCAGCCGCCGCGCGACCTCGGCGGCAACCGCCGCGGTGAAGCTCTCGGTCGATTCCTCGCCGCCCAGGTCGCGAGTGCGCACTCCCTCGCGCAGAAGGTCGAGCGTGGCGTGCTTGACCGCCTGGCCGGCGGCGATCTCGCCGACCTGGTAGAGCAGCATCGACAGCGCCAGGAAAATCGCCGTGGGGTTGGCCAGGTTCTTGCCGGCGATGTCGGGTGCAGTGCCGTGCGCGGCGTCGAAGAGTGCCACCCGGACCACCGCCGCCGGGTCAAAGGCGAGGTTGGCGCTGGCGCCGATGCCCAGCGAGCCGGCCAGGCCGCAGGCCATGTCCGAGAGGAAGTCGCCGTACTCGTTCAAGACCAGCACGATCTGGAACTTCTCCGGCGCCATGATGAGTTTGCCCAGCAGGGCGTCGAACAGCTCGACGGCGTGCGGCACCTCGGGGAACTGCTCGGCAACTTCCCGGGTCACGCGCTCGAACAGGCCGTCAGTCGCCTTCTGGATCGTGTATTTCGACGAGCTGGTCACCTTCTTGTCGGTCTTGCGGGCCAGGCTGAAGGCATAGCGCGCCGCCTCGCTCACCGGCCGCCGCTCGACGATCCGCAGGCTGACGGCCCCATCCTCGCCGATCATCCGGCCGGGATCGTCATAGGTCCCGCCGGTGGCGATCCGCACGATGTCCAGGTCGAGCTCGCGGCGGAAGTTGGTCGGCACTCCGGGGATGGTGTAGACCGGCCGGTGGATGACCGCCAGGTCGAGCCGGCGCCGCAGCACGGCGTTGGGACTCTCCTCGGCGGTGGTGGTGGGATACTTCAACCCCACTCCCGTGGCCGTGATCGCCTCGACCGCCTCATCGTAGACCGTCTGGCCGCGGGCCCTGCGGTTCTCCAGCCGGAAGTCGACCGGCCGGAAGTCGAGCTGGATCGGCAACGCCTCGGCCAGGTGGTGAACCGCCCGCGACAGCTCCGCGCCGATGCCGTCGCCCAGGAGCTCGGTGACCGGGTAGGTGGGACGCATGGCGGCGAAGTTCTCCAGGGCCGGCACCACGGCGGCGGGTCGTCCCTGCTCCGATCGACCAGCCCGGACCGGATCGAGGTGAGCGAAGCCGGGATCCGGGCCGCAGCGGCACACCATCGGCGAGAAGGCGAGTCCCGCAGTCCACGCCGGGGCTCGGGAGGCAAGACCCCAACAGACCAGACCCAACCAGGCCAGGCCAGGCCAGGCCACGCCACCAGGTTGCCCCCAGGGCGGTAGTGGCGGTATTGTATCAGTTCATCCGGCCGCACGGCCAGAAGGGGATGCAAACTCAAGGTGGCGAAAACTGGATCGCGCTCGCGCCGAGATGTATACTAAGCTAACAGGGATCGGCCCACTCTCGGCGGGCCGAACCTGATGGGTTCTTGGTCCGTTTCCCCTCGTCTCTTCCCCGATCCGCACGGCGAATTCAGCGACGAGGCAGGCGCGCGCCGGGGTCGCCGCGGCGCGGTTGTTGAGGTGTCCGACCACGGGCGGGAGAGGTTTGATGTCTACTGCGGGAAAGGTTCTTGTCGTCTTGGTGATGCTCGGCGCCCTGGTCTGGCTCATCCTGGCCAGCGGGGTCGCCCAGCTCAATTACAACGCCAACGAGCAGCTCGACAAGCTGTCCAAGCAACTGGCGGAAGTCCAGACCAATCTCCAGGACACTCGCAGCGCGATCGCCAGCCTGCACGACCAGACTTCCTCGGCTCAAGAAGAGCTCGACCGCCAGATCACGACGTTTCGCGCCCAGATCGCCGACCTGGAAAAAGGCCGGTCCCAGATCCTGGATAGCCTCGCACGCCTCAAGTACCAGAAGGAAATCGTCGACAACACGGCCAACGCCGCCAAGACCCAGTTCGAGCATCGCACGGCGGAGCATCAGGCCGAAGAAAAGGCGATGGCCGACCTGAGGAACGAGGTCCAGAACCTGAAGACCCACAACGGCGAGCTGATGGCCCACTTGCAGACGTTGCGCAAGCAATTTGATGAGACTTACCGGAAGAACCTTGATCTGATCCACAAGAAACCGTGACGCGACCACCGGACGGCGAAAGCTCGAGGAGCGGACCAACGGCCGCGGGAGGCCATGGCCGATTCTTCCCTTCGGAATCGGACGCCCGGTCACCGGCCCGGTCGTGCCGTGCCGGCGCTGCGGGCTGGGTCGGCATCGTGGCCAATCGGGGCTCGGGGCTCGGCCGCGGCCGGCACCTGGTCGAGACCTTGGTCGCCGAGCTGACGCACCTGGGTTTTCGTGCGGAGATTGCCTGGACCCCCGAGGCACGGGGGGAGATGGTGGCCGCCGCGGCTGGGGACAGCGCTTGCCGTTGCCTCGTGGCGGTGGGCGGCGATGGTACGGTCTCGGCGCTGCTGAACGAACGGCCGCGGCCACCCGTGACCGTGCTCCCGGCGGGCACGGAGAACCTGGTCGCGCGCCATTTCGGCCTGCGCCGCGACCCGCGGCGCCTGGCCGCCACCATCGCCGCCGGCCGCGCCAGCCGGATCGACGTCGGCAAGGCCGCCGGCCGCCGGTTTCTGCTCATGGCGGGCTTCGGTTTTGACGCCGAGGTGGTCACACGCCACCATCGAGCGCGCGTGTCGCGATCGGGCCGCGTCCGGCCCACCCATCGCATGGCCTATGTCGAGCCCATCCTCCGCTCGAGCTGGTCCTACCGGTTCCCGACCATCTCGGTGCGGGTGCTCGACCCGGGTGCCGAGGAGGTCATCCGCGGCACGACGGTCTTCGTCTTCAATCTGCCCCGCTATGCCCTGGGTCTGCCCTTCGCCCCCATCGCCCGGGACGATGACGGTTGGCTCGACCTGGTCGTCTTCCGTAACCCTGGACCATTCCAAGCTTTGTATTACCTGTGCAAGGTCTTCTGCGGCATCCATCTCGACGACCCCAGCGTCTTCCATCGCCGTGTTCGCACGCTGGTCGTGACGGCCGACGAACCGATCCCCGTCCAGCTCGATGGCGACCCGGGGGGCTACCTCCGACCCCGCGGCGATCCCGCGAGCGCGGCCCACCCGGACGAATGGACGATCAGCATCCTTCCCGCGGCACTGACGGTCCTCACCCCGGCCGACCGCCAGAGCCGAGGCACTCGCACTCGACTCCCCAATGAAGACGTGGCCTGACGCGGGAAGTTGCCACTTCCCAGTTGCCAGTTGCCAGCTCAGTGACTACTTGAGTATTGGTCGTGTTGCCTACTGGGAACTGGCAACTGGGAACTCGCAACTTAAAGGAGGCCGGGATGGCCACCCCGAATCCAGTCCAGATCGGCCCAGTCCGGATCGGCAAGGGCTGTCCGCTGGCGTTGATCGCCGGCCCGTGCGTGATGGAGCCGGGCGACATGACGTTGCGGATCGCGCGGCACCTGGCTGAACTTTGCGGCGAGCTAAACGTCCCTCTGATCTTCAAAGCCTCGTTCGACAAGGCGAACCGGACCTCCGGCTCGAGTTTCCGCGGCCCGGGGCTCGTCGAGGGGATGACCATCTTCAAGCGAGTCCAGGCCGCGACCGGCTTGCCGGTGACGACGGACGTGCACGAGACGATGCAAGCCCAGCCGATAGCCGAAGTGGTTGACTTGCTGCAGATACCCGCCTTCCTCGCGCGGCAGACCGACTTGCTGGAAGCCGCGGCGCAAACCGGTCGGCCGGTGAACGTGAAGAAGGGGCAGTTCATGGCCCCCTGGGAGATGACCCAGGTCGTGGCCAAGCTGACCGGGTCCGGGGCCGCGGGGGTCCTGCTGACTGAGCGGGGGACGACCTTCGGCTACGGCCGGCTGGTCAACGATTTCCGCGCGATCCCGCAAATGCAGGCGACCGGCGCGCCGGTTGTCTTCGACGCGACCCATTCGGTCCAGCTCCCCGGCGGCGCGCCCGGGGGCACTGCCTCCTCGGGCCAGCGGGAGATGATCCCCACCCTGGCCCGCGCGGCGGTCGCGGCCGGCTGTGACGCCCTGTTCCTGGAAGTCCACCCGGACCCCGACAAGGCCCTGTCCGATGGACCGAACTCCTTGCGGCTCGATGACTTACAGGACCTGCTCCGAGTCTGTCTCCGCCTCCGCGCGGCCCTGGCCTGAGGCGGGGCCGCGGCCGGGGTCGCTGTCGGGTCCGCGGTCCGCAGCGCCGCCCCTGTCAACCCCACCCCCGGCTGCTTGCGAACCGTCCCGCCGCCGGGGTCGTATCATCGGGAAAATGACCACCGCCCGGTCAGGGGCTCGCCGCGCGCGGACGGATCCTCGTTCGATTTCGTTGCTGTGCCCTGGGATTCGTTCGTTGCGATCGCCTCGGAGCCGTCATCACAGGAGTCATCCCGCTTGAATCCTCATCCGCACCCGTGGAATCCGCGACCGGTAGTGGGTCTGACCCTGGTCCTGATCCTGCTAGCCGGTTGTGACTACTCACCTCCCGGATCGTTCGACGGCACGGGAGGAACGTATAAGCCCGGGCTGATCCCTGAGTCCGGGACGCTCGGTGGGGGCTCGCCCTCGTCGTTCAAGCACACGGCGACCAGCTTGCGGTCGTCCGAAGAGCGGAACGCGATCCTCGACAGCGCGATCACGCTGATTCAGCGGGCGGCGGTCCAGCCGGGGGGCACCCACTTCGCGCAGGCCGTGCGCAAGCTCAACCAGTACTTCGAGGGGACCAACCCCGCCGAGTATCGCCTGGAGTCGGCGGCACGGGAGTATCTCCAGGCGCAGTTGCCACCGGCGATGCTGCGCAGCCTGGAAGAGCCGACGTGGTCGGAGCGGAGTGATACCCGGCACATCGAAGACTGCATGATGTACTACGGCATCGCCAACCGGGTGGCCGGGACCGGCGAGGACCTGGACCAGGTCCGCCGCGTCTTCGATTGGATTGTGCGGCAGGTTCAGCTCGTGCCGGCGGGTTCGCTGGCGGCGGGCCGGCTCGGGCAGGCGTACGCGCGGCCTTACGACGTGCTCCTCCGCGGCATGGCCACCGAGGCCGAGGGCTTCTGGGCGGAACGCTCCTGGCTGTTCATGGCCCTGTGCCGCCAGTTGGGGATCGACACCGGGCTGATCACCTACACCAAGGGGAACGTCGTCGAGCCGCCCATCCCGGCCCAGGGAACAGATGTCCAACCGGATCCGACCGCGCCGGGCCTGCGGAAAAGCCCGAAGCAGACGGTCATCTGGATCTGTGCGGCCTTGATCGGTGACCAGGTGTATCTGTTCGACGCCCGGCTGGGCCAGGAGGTCCCGGGACCGGGCGGCCAGGGCGTGGCCACGCTCGCCCAGGCGCTGGCCGACCCGGCGATCCTGGAACGGATGAATCTCCCCGGGCAGGCCCCCTATGGAACCAGCCGCGCCTCCCTCCTGGCCAGCGCCACCAAGATCGGCATCCTGATCGATTCGGGCCTCGGTTATTTCTCCCCCAAGATGAAGCTGCTCCAGCGGGAGCTGCCCGGCAAGTATCGGGCGATCCTCTACCGCGATCCCGCCGAGCAGCGCGACCGGTTCGTCCGCGTCCTGGGCGAGCGGGGCGGCAACGTGGCGCTGTGGGGGCTTCCCCTGGAGGTCGAGACCCGCCTGTTCAACGATCCTCAGTTCGTCCAATCCGTCCAGAACTCGCTGTTCCTCTTCCGTCCCGAGTTTCCCCTGGTCTATACCCGGGTCAAGCAGCTCCGCGGCGAGCTGGAAGAGGCCATCCAGGAGTACGTGAAATTCCGGTTCGCCGAGAACCTTCCCATGGTCACCAACAAGAAGGTGATGATCCCCAGGGAGGTCCAGGACGGGCTGGATATCTACGCGACGTATTACCTGGCGCTGGCCCACCTGGAGCGGAACAACCTCGACCAGGCCGAGCTGATGTTTCAGAAGACGCTGGAGCTGCTCCCGGACTTCGGGCCGAGTCAGCCGTACTACAACATGTTCCGCTGGGGTGCCCACACCAACCTGGGGCGGATCTATGAAGCCCGGCAGAACACGCGCGCCGCCATCGGTCATTACACTCAGTTCGATCCCACTTCCCAGTACGTGGGCAACCTGCTCCGCGCGCGCGAGCTGGTCTGGCGCGACCCCATGAGCCCGCCGCCCGACCCGCTCCCCGCCCCACCGCCGCCCAAACCCGTCAACCCGAGGCCCGCCGCACCGTCCCCCCCGCCTCGGGGACGGTAGCTGGGCCGCTCGGTGAAAGGCTTGGCCCCGTGGGCGAATCGATCGGGCCCGGCGCCTCTGGGAGAGCGGCTCTACTTCAGGGTGCGCTTCCGCAATTCCGGCTTCGAGAACCGAACCGACCGCACCGACAGCCCCGCGTCGGAGGCGGTCAGGACCGAGTGCATCGCTGGGAGGTCCCACGCTCCGACGCGCTGCCACCGCTCCTGGATCGTCTCGGTCGACTGGAGCCGGCCCGTCGCGGCATCCCAGTACTGGACCACGTAGCTGTGCGGCAGGAAGTGGCCATCGGGGTTGGTCTGGTTGTCCACGATGGTGATCGTCATGTTCCGGTTGCCCATCCGGCGGTTGACGACCAGGATCTGGCGATCCTTGATGCGGTAACTCGAGGCCATCCGACCCCCCTCGACGGCGATCAGCCTGCCGAGAGGATGCTCGTCCGGCTCGTCCACGAGCTGGAGTCGCGGCCCTTGCGACGCGGATGAATCGCCCGGGGGTGTCGGCAGGCGGTGCATGACCATCGAGTCGAGCTGGTCCTGGAGCCAGGGTTTGGCGGCCGGGTCGTCGGTCCGGATCTCGACCGTACCGTCGGCGGCGACCGTGACGCTGCCGCCGAAAACCCGGCCGTCGAGCCAGCCGTGGATCTCGGCCGAGAAGCCGGGGAAGTTCCGCCAGGCGGCGCGGTGCGCCAGGGCTTCCTGGAACAGCGCGACCGCCTCGGGATCGGCCTGGCGGCGCTCCAGCGGCCAGGTCAAGGCCAGGGTGGCGAACTCGCGGATCTCGTCGTAGGCCGTGCCGGCAAGCGTGCCGGGCTGCGGGAGCGTTTGCTTGACGTAGAGGGAGTACCGACCCGGCTCGGGCGGCGTCCACGCGGCCGAGCCGTCCGGGCCGGCCTTGACCGTCGTCTCGGTCAGGGCGGAATCGATCGCGGTGAAGACCGCTCCGGGGATCGGGCGGCCGTTCCGCAAGGCCGCCAGCCGGATGACGCCGCCCGGACTGTCCGCATCGGCCTTGGCCGCGCCGCCGCCTTCGAACGTCGCCTGGATCTCGAAGGGGATCTCGCGCCTGGGGATCATCCTGTTCAGCTCCTCGGCGACGCCCGCCACGGCCTTGGGATAGTATCGCAGGAGGAATGGAGTCTGCTTGGGCCGAGCGAGCACGCCGTACTGGCACTGGCCCACCACGACCAGGCTGCGGTCCGCCGGCAAGGCGGCGCGGAGCCGATCGACGCCCGGATGGACGGCCAGCGCGCGAAACGCGCCCGGCCGCGCCTGCACCCAGAGCTGGGTGTGGGCCACCTTGGCGATGAACCGCGGATCCCCCGCCTCGGCCTGCTCGCTGAAATACACCTCGGCCGCTCGACCCGCCTCGGCCTGCGTCCCGATCCGGATGAACAGGAAGTGCGCGCGCGCCTCCGCCGCCCACCCCATCACGACCGCCGCTGCCAGTCCCACGGCGATTCGGAGTCGCCGGCCCACCTGCTCTTGGCGATTCATCGAGAGATCCTCCGGCTTGGAGACGACGAGGCTCGTCACGCGATTCCTCCGTTTTATCAGGCCCGCCGGCCGCCGGGAAGGCGCCGATCGCGCACCGTGACCTAGAGTTGAACGGTCCCCGTTTCCCGCGCCCGATTCAGGGCGGCGTCGAGCCTCGGCTTGCCCAGGCGAGGCCCACGGGGGCTTGCCCACTCACCCTGGAGAACCCCGATGCCCCTTCGGCTGCGATCCGCGCGGGCCGGCCGGCCCAGGTCCCAGAGAGCGGTACACCCCCGGCGGGAAGACCTGGAAATCCGCGTCGTCCTGTCCATCCTGCCATCCTCGACAGCCGCCGTTCCGACGTTCCAGGTGTATCACGTTCCGGGCAGTTACCCCGTGGGGACCGTGCCGGGACTTCACGGCATCCTACCCGTCGCCAACGGCCTGGCCAGTCCGCCGGCGAGCAGTTTCACGCCCCAGCAGATCCAGACCGCCTACGGGATCAACACCATCGCCTTCGGCGGCATCCAGGGGGACGGTGCGGGCCAGACGATCGCAGTCATCGACGCCTATGATGACCCCAAGTTCGTCGACAGCACGGATCCGGGCTTCAGCTCCAGCGACCTGGCCCAGTTCGACCGGCAGTTCGGCCTGCCGGATCCCCCGAGCTTTCTCAAGCTCGGCCAGGACGGCACCGGCAACCTGCCCGGCGTCGCGCCCGCCAACGTGCAAGGGTGGGCGACGGAGGAGGCCCTCGACGTGGAATGGGCGCATGCCATCGCGCCCGCGGCCAACATCATCCTCATGGAGTGCAACTCGCAGAGTTTCAGCGACCTGCTCGCCGGCGCACTCGAGGCGGCCCAACTGCCTGGGGTGTCGGTGGTCTCGATGAGCTTCTCGTTTCCGGAAGTCAGCGATGAAAGCGTGCTGGACGCCGACTTTCAGACCCCGATCGGGCACCAGGGGGTGACCTTCCTGGCCTCCACCGGCGACAACGGGTCCACGGGAGTCACCGGTGGGGATCGCTACTCCGGCCGGCCGGCCTTTTCGTCCAGCGTCGTGGCGGTCGGCGGCACGAGCTTGGGTCTCAACGCGGATGGCTCGTATCACGACGAGACGGGCTGGGGCAGCCTGCTCGACGGCGCCAGCGGCGGCGGCATCAGCCGTTACGAACCAGAGCCCTCCTACCAGTTGGGCGTGCAGCACACCGGCTTCCGGACCGATCCCGACGTCGCCTTCGATGCCGATCCGGCCACCGGCGTGGCCGTCTACGACTCGTACACCTACGGCACGAGCGCGCCGTGGATCCAGGTCGGCGGCACGAGCCTCGGCGTGCCCGCGTGGGGTGGCTTGATCGCCATCGCCAACCAGGGGCGGGTGCTCGCCGGCGGGACGACCCTCGACGGCGCCACCCAGACCTTGCCGGCGCTCTACGGACTGCCTTATACCGATTTCCACGACGTCAACTCCGGGACGAACTTCGGTTTCCGGGCCAGTTCAGGCTATGACCTGGTCACGGGCCTGGGCAGTCCCAAGGCCAACCTCCTGGTCCCCGACCTGACCGCCTACGGCATGGCCGACCAGGCCGAGGTGACGACCGATCCACCCGCACGCGTGATCGCCGGCGATGGCTTCGGCTTCACGGTCTCGGCCGTGGACCCATTCGGCAATCTGGATACGCAATTCAACGGCACCGCGACGCTGTCCCTGTCCCAGGGCCCCAGCGGCGGCAGCTTCGCTCCCGTGACGGTCCCGGTGCAGAACGGAGTGGCGGTCTTCGACAATCTGAGCCTGGGTCAGGTTGGCAACGGGTACCAGTTTCAGGTAATCATCAACAGCCTGACGCCGGTACTGACTCCCACCTTCGATGTCATTTCCGACCCGACGCCCGGCTCGGGGACCTTCTATCCGGCCCCGACCGACGCCAGCCTGCGCGCCGCCATCGCCGCGGCCGACAGCAACAGCAGCGCGAGCAACACCATCGTCCTCTCGGCCGGGACCTACGCCCTGACCAACACGAGCCTGGGGCAGTTGGTGGTCGAGAATGCGTCGGATCTCTCCAGCAAGACACTGACGATCGTCGGCCAGGGGATGGGCCAGACCGTCATCGAGCCGGTCACCGCCCAGGGCTGGAAGGACCGGATCTTCGAGGTCATCAGCACGCCCTTTGCCCAGATGACCGTGATCTTCCAGGACTTGACCATCGCGGGCGGCTTCGCGACCGGCGGCGGGATCCTGGGCGGCGCGGCGGCCCTGGGCGGCGGCGTCCTGATCGACGGCGGCCGGGTTGCGATGACACGGGTGGCGGTCCTGGATAACGTGGCCGCGGGGAACACCGGTGCCAGCGGCGCCGAGGGAGCCGCGGGAAGCGGCAACGCCGGCGGCCCCGGCAAGCCGGGCTCCAGCGCCCGGGGGGGCGGTCTGTACCTGGCCAGTGGCAGCCTGACGTTGACGGACGACGTGATCACCGCGAACAGCGCGCGGGGCGGCGCCGGCGGGACGGGCGGCCGAGGCGGCACCCCCGGTCCCGACGGAATCGCAGGCCGGGGCGGCGATGGAGGCGCGGGGGGTTCGGCATCCGGCGGCGGTGCCTACGTCGCCGGGGGCAGCCTCGCCATGTCCAGTGATACGCTCCAGAGCAACTCCGCCCAGGGCGGATCCGGCGGCATCGGCGGGACCGGCGGTCACGCCAGCACCGGCCCGGCCGCCGGCAACGGTGGCGACGGCGGCCTGGGAGGCCCCGGCGCCGGCGGCGGCCTCTATCTGGCCGGCGGGAGCCTCACCGTGAGCCAGTGCCACGTCCAGGTCAACCGCGCCGCCGGGGGCACCGGGGGAATCCTCGGGGTCGGCGGCACCGCGAGCTCGGCGTCCGAATCGTCCTCATCCTCCGTACCGAGCCTCGCCTTCAGCCACCTGGGCCAGTTCGGCGACGGGGGCAGCGCCTTGGGAGGCGGCCTGTTTGTCCAGGGCGGAGCGGTCACCCTGACCGGCGCCGCGCTGACCGGCAATCGCGCCGACGGCGGCCGGACCGCTTTCAGCGGTTCGTCGGCGAACTCCGGCACGTCCTCGATCTTCGCCGGCGAGGCCTCGGCCGGTGAAGGCTTCGGGGGCGCCGTGGACGTCGCCCAGGGTACCGTGTCGCTCTCGGGCGCGCTGGTCGCCGGCAACTCCGCGACCTTCGGCGGCGGCATCCACAACTCCGGCTCGGTCGTGGTGGCCGGCACCACCCTCGCGAATAACACTGCCAGC
This sequence comes from Isosphaeraceae bacterium, assembly GCA_021324445.1. Taxonomy (GTDB): domain Bacteria; phylum Planctomycetota; class Planctomycetia; order Isosphaerales; family Isosphaeraceae; genus JAJPJC01. The sequence goes on along the minus strand of JAJPJC010000073.1, from coordinate 18,213 downwards.
CGGGGCGGTGCCGTGTGGAATGGTGGCAGCCTGCTGATCGCGACCGGCTCGATCGTCCAGAACTCGGCCGGCTCCGGCGGCGGCATCCTCAACTCGGGCACCCTCACGATCACGGGCGCCACGATCAGCAACAACCGGGCAACAGACACGGGCGGCGGCATCACCAACAGCGGTACTCTCACGATCAACGCCGGCACGTTCCAGAACAACGTCGCCGTCCACTCCGGTGGTGCGATCTCCAACCAAGACGGTACCGTCAACGTCTCACACGGTGCGTACGACGGGAATTCCTCTCCCTACGGCCTGGGTGGCGCCTTCGCGAATGCGGGCGGCATCGTGTCGATCGACAGCGCGACCATCACGAACAACTCCGCCTTTCAGGGCGGTGGCATCGACAGCACCGGGGGCCAGCTCTCGATGACCGACAGCACGATCTCGGGCAACTCCGCGTACGAGGGGGCCGGCATTTTCAATGAGAGCGCGCTCGAGGTCCTGGGCACGACGATCGCCGGCAACTCAGCCTTCCTGGGCGGTGGCATTGCCAACAACTTCGGCGGCACGCTGTGGCTCGTCGATAGCACGCTGGCGATCAACTCGGCCGTCCTGTATGGCGGGGGCATCGATAGTGTCAGTACCCTGACGATCCTCAGCAGCACGATCGCCTACAACAGCGTTGGCAGGGGTGGTGCCGGTGGCGGGCTCGATGCCTGGAGCGGCACGGCCGTTCTCGACAACACGATCGTCGCACTCAACGCGATGGCGACCGGCTCCAGCACCACGGCCAGCGATATCTCCGGTACGATCTCCCCGGCCAGTGCCTACAACCTGATCGGCACGGGCGGCTCCGGTGGTTTGGCCGACGGCGTCAATCACAACCTGGTAGGCGTCTCCAACCCGGGTCTGGCGCCCGGACTGGCCGACAACGGCGGCCCGACTCAGACCATCGCCCTCCTCAGCGGCAGTCCGGCCATCGGCGCAGGGACCGTCACAATGCTCATCTTGCCGGACGGCAATTCCTTCATGATCATCGCCTATGACCAGCGGGGTGTTGCTCGTCCCGGGCCCGGGTTCGACATCGGGGCGTACCAGACGGAGGGAATCGCCGTGACACCCGCGGCCGCCCCGAGGACGGGCGCCGCGCCCGCCCTGGGGCCGTCGTCGGCAGGCACCGTCAGCATCGAGCCGGCGGCCAAGACCGCAGTGGCGCCCGCCGCCAGTCCGAGCGCCCTGCCCATGGTCCCTGCGCCCAGCCCATTCCAGGCAAGGATTCCCAGCGGGCACAGGCGGCGGCACGCGGCGACTGCCTCGGCAGTCGCTTCGTCGCGTGTCGCCCGCCACCCTGGTCAGACCGAGCAACCCACGCGGAAATCGTGGGCGGATTCGCCCTCATTCCGCCTGCGGTTCAGAACCAACCTGTGTGTTTCGCGGCCTGGATTTGGCGAGGCATCATGCGAGCAGGGGGAGCGGCTCGAACGCCCCGGGCAGGACCTTCACCGCGGGGCACCCTAGCCACCGCTCGAGCACGGTCGCGTACACCCGCCGGAAGTCGACCGTGAACTTCGGGTCGCCGTCTTCGTGATCTCGCAGATCGGAGTGGGCGCCCTGAAGGCCGCCGCGGACCTCCGGCCCGAGCAGGCCCAGATGCTGAGCGAGCTGGGGGGCAGCCGTCCTGGACCCGGAGCCGGCGAACCTTGCCCCGCAGAGCGGCGTCATAGGTCGCCACCTCACGAGCCCCGCCGAGCAGGCCACCGCTGACGAAGTGCCGGTCGTCCCCGGGGTGAACCCCGACGCATGCCGGGTCGCGCGGCGTCGCCAGCGACCGCCGCTCGCCGTGGCACAACCGTGCGAGGTAGTCCCATTCCAGGCCGCGGAGGTCCGCGGGGCAGTTGGCGAGGAGCGTGTCGACTCGCCGCGCGTCGCCTGCGCGGATCTCGAGATCGGCCAGCGCGATGCCCTGGAGGTAGCTCACCCGACGTTCAGGAGCGCGGATCGACCGCAAACTCTCCAGTGCTTGTGCGTTCTGGGTCTTTTCGCGGTCGACGATGACATAGCCGACGACGAGCGCGGTCACGCACGCCAGGATCGCCGCGCCGGCGACGCACGTCAGAGCGGGCGCCGGCCCCGGGCCGGGCGGATCCGCGACCGCCTGGCCGGCCAGCGGGACGACGCCTCCGATGCAGACCTCGAAATCCACGACGAACTCGCCCGGCGCTGGGAGGAACCGGACGCGGCCCCGCGATCGGTCACGCGCGCCATCGACACCGGCGGAACCCGTCGCAGGCGCTGGCCCGGGCGCCGGGCGTCCTCCGGAAGTTTCAGGTGCTTGACGATAGGTCCCGGCTACTGGAGCACGGTTCCCGGATCCCTTGAGCACACCCCGGTTGCAGTGCCCAGCCACGCGAGGAGCATCCTCGGCGGATCAGAGGATGTTGGTCTGATCACCGGCTCGAACCCAGGCCGGGCGCGTCCCGCGCGACCCGCCGAACATGTCGGGGCGGTGTCCCTCGCGCAGGGCCTGCTGGATCATCAACACCTCGGCCAGGTTGTCGGCCGTCAGCAGCCCAAGCAGGCGGCCGTCTTTCACCACGGGGAGGGTTCGACAGTGGTCCTCCTGGAGCCGGGAGAAGGCGGTTTGCAGCATCTCGCGCGGGTCGGTGGTCACAAATTCCCGCCGCATGACCTCACCGACACGGGTCTCAGGACCGTGTCGACCCAGCGCAGCGGCCAGATCGTTGCGCGTGAGCACGCCGACCAACCGGTCATCCTCAACCACCGGGAAATCCTGCTGGAAACCGCCGAGCAGATGCTCCACGGCCTGGGCCAAGGGGTCGTCAGGCCGCAGGGCGCGGAAGTCGGTGATCATGGCCCGCATCACGGGGACATCGCCCAGCGCCGAGCGCATCAGCACCAGGCCCGCCTCCTGGGTCCCGGCGAGCCAGACGAACACCGCGATGAAGATCAAGAACGGGTTGTAGAAGAGGCCCAGCAGCCCGAACAACAGGGCAAACACCTGACCAATCGAGGCGGCCATCTGGGTGGCCCGGACGTAATCCAGTCGCATCGCCAGCAACGCCCGCAGCACCCGGCCGCCATCCATCGGGAACGCCGGCACCATGTTGAAGACCACGAGCATCACGTTGACCCAGAGGAGCTGCTGCACCAATCCGCCGCCGACACGGATCACCGCCTCCGGCGGAGACACCGACAAGCCCCGGGCCAGCACCAACCCCAGATAGATGGCCACGGCCATCACCACGTTGACAGCAGGTCCGGCGACCGCGATCGCCAGCTCCTGCCAGGGATCCTCGGGAATCCGCTCCAGCCGGGCGACTCCGCCGATGGGCAAGAGCGTGATGTCGCGCGTGCGGACGCCGTAGCGGCGGGCGGTCAGGGCGTGCCCCAGCTCGTGCAGGACCACGATCCCGAACAAGGCCAGCACGAAGCCCAGGCCGTAGAGGGCTTCCCCCAGGTCGTTGTGGGCGAAGAAGTGCGCCAGGGCCACCCACGCCAGCAGGAGCAGGAAGGTCGGGTGGACGAAGACATCGATGCCCGCGATACGGCCGATTCGCCAGGACCACCCCATGACCGACCTCCTCACACTTGAGCCGAGCGTTTCCCGATGAGAGTCTGATTCTATCGAGACAACCCCGATTCCGGCTACGAGCCGGGGGAACTCGGAAAACACGTCCGGATGGTCACTGCTGCGGAGGGCCAGCTCCATGCGACGCGCCTTGCTGACCGGGAAGATCTCCCCGGACCTCCTGGGCAGCCTGCTGGCCGGCCTGGGGCATCCCGGCGCCGACGTCATCATCGGCCCGGCCGTCGGCGAGGACGCCGCCGTCATCCGCACGGGGAGCGGAGACCTCCTTGCCGTCAAGTCGGACCCGATCACGCTCGCCGGGCAGGAGATGGGCCGGTACCTCGTCCAGGTCAACGCCAACGACCTGGCGGTGATGGGGGCGAAGCCGCGCTGGCTCCTGCTGACGATCCTCCTGCCGTCCGGCCCGAAGGCCGCCCGTCAGTTCTCCTCGATCACGCGGGAGGTCCGGGAGGCCTGCGCCGAGGCGCAAATCGCGCTGGTCGGCGGCCATTCCGAGGTGACCGACGGGTTGTCGCGCCCGATTGCCATGGGCGCCATGGTCGGCGATTTCCGCGGGTCGCGGCTTCTGGACAAGCGCACAATCCGTCCCGGCGACGAGCTCTTCTTGACGGGGAGCCTCGCGGTCGAAGGGACCGCCGCGCTGGCCAAGGATTTCCGGCCGGCCCTCCGCGCCCGCGGCCTCGGTGCCCAGTTGTTGCGCCGCGCCGCCGATCTCCTGCATCACCCGGGGATCAGCGTGGTTCGCGCGGCCGGGATCGCGGCCGGCGTTGGAGGCGTCAAAGCGCTCCACGACCCGACGGAAGGCGGGATCCTGGCCGCGGTCTGGGAGCTGGGTCTCCGCTGCGGCTGTGGCATGCTCCTCGAGGCCGATGCCATCCCGGTGCTGCCCGAGACGCTCGCCATCTGCCGTGCGCTGGGGCTCGATCCCCTGCGGCTCCTGGCCAGCGGCTCGCTGCTGATCGCGGCCGAACCGGGCTCCGGCGCGGCGCTGGCGCGGGCCTTCGCCGCGGAGAACGTCGGCGTCACGGGGATCGGCCAATTCCTGCCCCGTCGCCGGGGCTCGTGGCTGGTTACCGGAGGGAAAAGGGTGGCGTTGCCGGTCCCTGACCGCGATGAGCTCGCCAGGGCCCATGACCGGTTGCTCCGCCCGGTCGCGGGCGCCCGCCGATCGTCGCGGCCGACCGGGTCGTCCCGGAACAGAGCCCGCGGCACTCGGAGGACCTGAGAGAGCCTAAACAGACTTCAACGCGGCCAAGATGTGGGCGATCATGAGCACCAGCAGCGCGACGGAGAGCGTCACAGGCACGACCAGCCAGGTGAAGAGCCAGCCGTGCAGCCGGGCCCGGAGGTCGAACTGGCGGCGCTGATCGCAGCGGTCGGCCAGGCGGTCCACGACCGGATGCGCCTCGGGGCGGAGGACCGTCTTGAGGGCCGAGAACAGGGACGCGGCCCGCCCGGGCGATGCCAGGGCCAGGCTCGTCCCCGACCGGGCGCGCAGGTAGGGCTGGACCTGATCCCGGAAGAACGCCGGCAGGGGCTCCGAATCCAACAGGTAGCCCGCCCCAACCCCGACTTCGACGACTCTCCCCTGGACTCGTCCCACTTGCCGGAAGGTCCCCATTGCCAGGAACGACGGCGCGGTCCCGAGCCCGCTTCGCCTCGTCGCCCCGGTGGTGCCCAGCGGCGCTTGCCCGCAGGGCACGCCGACCCGCCGCTCGGCCTTGGCGCGATACTGGTCCAGGATGTGACCGATCTGGGAGAAGATCGTCTCGGCCGGCACCCGCTCGAGCATCAGCCGCGGTACGATGTTCTGCACGACCAGGCCGAACACCCCGCTGCCCACCACCAGGACCAGCAGCCACATCAGGATGGCGGCGAGCGCGGCGCCGGCTGTCCGTCGAGATGGCCAGGCCCGCCCCGGACACTCGGGTCGTCCTGGAGGAGTCGCCGAAGGTCGTCAGGTCGCTGGACCGTTACCTGGAAGCACTCGCCTCGAAACGGAAGCACTCGCCTCGAAACGATTCGACGCCGCCGTGGTCCAGGGGCTGATCGACCGGCTCGTTCAGTGCGGCGCATGGGATCGTGTCACGACCTGGGACGAGGCGACCTGGCTCTACCTGGCCCTGGTGCCGCTCCGCCCGGCCTGGGTGGAGCTGGCCCCGGAACGGAAGGTGGAGCAGGACCGTCCGCAGACTCGGCTCGCGGAACTCCGCGGCAAGCTCCTGTTCCCGACGGGCTCCGACCGCCCGCGCTCCTTCGACCCTGCCTGGCTTGCCCTGCGGCGGTGATGCTCACGGGCTTAACTGGCCGGTGCAATGACCGATGAGCCAGGTGTCGACGTCGGCGAGCATGGGGCTGGTCAGGCGATGCGAGCAGGGGTAGGACTGGAACGCGACGCGCAGGCCGCCGGCGCGGAGCGTGGCGACGTCGCGGCGGGCCTCCGGCAGGGGTGCCCGGCTGTTCCAGGCGCCGTGGACCACCAGGATCGGCAGGTCGCGACACGCCTTCAGGCGGCACAAGGGCCGCAGGCCGACCGGCACCCAGCCGTTGATGGCGATGATGCCGGCGAACCGCTCGGGGAACGTCAGGCCCAGCCAGTAGGCCACCGCGGCGCCTTCCCCGCAGCCCATCAGATAGATCCGCTCGGAGTGGACGTGGAGCAATTTCCGGGTCCGGAGGATCGCCGAGAAGACCGCGTCTTCCAGCCGGTCGAAAACCTCCGGCTCGGCGTCGAACAGCACCCGGTGCACCACCTCGGCTTCCGTGCCGGCCGGCGGCCGTCGCGCCCGGAGCCGGCCCGGATGCTCGAATTCCGTACCCCAGCCGAATCCGGCCAGGCGGTCCCGTTTGACCACCGGCTCCGGTCCCCGTAAGGCCAGTCCCACATAATTCCGCCAACTCAAGGCCGGCATGGCACGGACGAGCTGATCCTCATCGCCGCCCCGGGCGTGGAACAGCACCAGCAGGGGATAGGCGTAGTTCGGCTCGTATTGCCGCGGGATGAACCGCGTTTCCACCAGCGACCGTGGTGGTGATGCCGGTAAGCTCAGGGCTTCGTGAAGCCGGTCGAATGTCATCTCGGGGTGCCTCCGTTGGCGGTCTGGCCTGCATCCCTCTCTTCCAGGGTCGGTTCCGTCCCCAAATCTATCTTCGCTGTCTTGCGCATCTTGCCGTGGCGGTTGAGTCGGTCGTGCAAAGCATAGCTAGGTGGCTGATGGTGATCAATAAATCGTCGGGTTATTTCCCATTTTGGCTCAAGCGGGCGGCGATGGTATCCGAAAGGGGGAGAATTTGACGGAAGATGCTTGGATTATGCGGGTTGCGCGTGTCTCGTAGATCCAACCGGCGCCGGTCGCCGCCCGAGATCGCGGTTCCGGGCGCGGGAGCCGGGGATTCGCCTTGCCGATCCGTCGGGGCTGGCCTTGCCCGGCTCGAGGCGCGCGGGCGCCGGATCAGACGGATTTCTTGATCACGCTCACGACCTGGTGGGGGAGTTTGGTCAATTCGGTGGCCAGGCCGATGCCTGCGTGGACGAGGGAATTGGTCCTGGGCGGAGCGTGGCGCCTCAGCTTCCGCTTGGGAACTTGCCCGGCCAGGGCCGCGATCCGGGCCGCGCGATGGACGGCGGCGGCGTGCTTGTCGATGTTCTTGCTTTGCTCGGCCACCTGGGCGACTGTGGGGAGCGTGCCGGGCGCCGCGGTGGTCGGCACGGTGGTGGCGTTGCCCGGCAGCCGGACGATGAATGGGGCCGAGATCGATTCGTTGTTGCTCTTGAGCGTCTCGTTGATGAAGTTCTCCGGATCGGCGATCACGGCGATGCGCGCATAGCCGACGCTGTTGAGCGTCAGGCCCGCCGGCAGGCGAGTCGGGAGCTGGAGTGTTTGGGTGAGTTGCTGATTGGCGCCGGCGGCCAGCCCGGGGATGGTCACATCGCCGAGAAAGAGGGCATCGTTGATGCTGCCGCCCTGTCCGGTCAAGAGGAAGCGGACCATGAAGGGGCCCGCGGCGCCCTGGCCCAGGTTCTGGATCTCGGTCGTGACCGCGATGCTCTGGCCCCAGCGCACCGTGCTGGTCGGGCCCAGGACCGACGAGGTGGCCAGGTCCGGCAGGGGGCCGGTCGTGGCGGTGGAGTCCGGGTTGACCGTGATGGTGATCGGTGTCTGGTCGTAGCCGACCCCTTGATCGGGCTGATGCGGATACAACGCATTGGTGACGTAATCGGCGTCCTGGGTCATCGCCAGCCCGAAATTCGTATAGTTGGCGACCGTCAGGGGCGCGACGGCCGGCAAGGTGACCGTCTGCTCGAGGTTGGCGACCTGGTAGGGACCCAGGGGCGGCACGGTGATGCTGCCGATCCCGATCGTCGTCGTGCCGCCGTAGGTGAGTCCCTGGGGCGTCAAGGTCAGCAGGGCCCGCGACTGGGGTGCCGACCCGCTGCTCTCATTGGTGATCTGGGCCGTCACGGTGATGGTGCTGCCCCAGGTCGGATCCGTGGGTGTGACGGCCAGGGTGGTGCCCACGAGCTTCGCGGGGACCGGCGGCTGGATCACCACCGGCGCCACGTCGTAGGGCGGTCCCACGTCCTTATCGTTGTGGTAATTGCTCTCCGTCACGGACCGGCCAGGATTGACGTCGGCGGCGACGTAGAGCGTGCCGTTGGTGCTGCTGACGTCGGGGACCGGCGTCGCCGGCAGGGTGACCGTGGCCTGGTAGGGGACCGACTGTCCGGCCGCGAGGCCCGCGGGGATCGTCACCGACCCGATCGGGACCGAGAACTTGTCGATCCCGCGCACCGGGGAGGCATACAAGGCAATCTGAAAGGGGGCGTCCGTCGTGCCGCCCCCTTGGTTGGTCACCCGACCCTGGACCTCCAGCGTGTCGCCCCAATCGGCGACGTTGGTGGAGGTCACCAGTGCCGAGTTCACGAGGTCAGGCAGCGTGCTGTTGGCGGATAACAAGGCCCGGCGCTCGAGCGACTCCAGCTTCAAGATGATCGGTCCGCGCCCCCAGGCACGGCGGCGTCCGACAGCCCGGCGATCGTGCGACGGCATGATTTGGTCTCCTCCTTGAGCTCGCGGCGGGCGCGGCCATGGTCGGCGCGATCACCCGCCCTCGCCAACGCATCCGGCCGGCCCGGCGTTCGATCGGACTCGGCTGGCGGCGCTTCACCCTTCCTTGGGGTTGTCCACACCTTAGCCGCCCCCCCCGATTCGGTCAAGTCGACCCCCCCGCCGCCAGCCGGGCAGGGTATGGACACGCGGCCAATCCCAATCACTCAAAGTTGCGTTCTGTAATGCATGGATGAAGTCGGCCGGAACGGCTGCCGCAGCGGCAGCCGCCCTTGCGGAACCTGCGGCACAGCCGCCCTGAAACGATTGTCATGCAAGGACGAACCGATCACTCCGTTATGAAGCCACGGCCTCTGGCCGTGTGACCCGAAGAGCTTCGAGCGATCCGGCGTGCATCGCACCGCCAAGAGGCATAGGCTCCCCCTCCGGGAAGGCGCTCTCGGGCTGGAGGGGAAGCCTCTGCACGAGTGGCAGAACCTGTCCCATGTGCGGTGGGACGGCAAGTACCACGTCGTGATCATCCCGAAGTCTCGCCGCCGTGTCTTCTCCGGGAGGCTGCGGCGTCAGGTCGGCGTGATCATCAGGGAGTTGTGCCGTCAGCGAGGCGTTGAGTTGGTGGAGGGGCATGCGATGCCCGACCACGTCCACCTGTGCTTGAGCATCCCGCCCAAGTACAGCGTGGCGCACACGATCGGCTTCCTGAAGGGCAAGAGTGCTGTGCGAATCCACCGGGAGCTGCTCCGAGAGCCTCGGATGACCGGGTTGCACTTCTCGGCGGCCGGCTACTGCGTCAGCACGGTGGGCCTGGAGGAGGCCCGTGTGCGGCAGGACATCCGGGAACTGGAGGAGTTGGAGCGTCGTCAAGGGGAGTTCGACTTCGATTCACCACGTCGGCCCCGAGAGGGCCTTCCCGACGTGGCCGTCCCCAAGGGTGAACGGCTAGAGCGGTTGTTGTCCCTGTCCAGCGACCGGGTAACGGCGCGGCAGGATCACCCGGATCGTCGTGCCTTTACCGGGTTCGGACTCCAGTTCCAAGGTCGCTTCCAGCAACTCACAGAGACGTTTGACGATCGATAGGCCGATGCCTTCGCCGCGTTCCTGGTAGACCGGCCGGGTGTCCGGCGTGCGTGGGGGCGACAGCGCGGTTTCGGCCCCGCCGTGCCATCCTTCACCTCCCGTCGCCTCCCGTTCGACCTGGCGTGCTTCGTCGGTGGCTCCCTCCAAGGCTCCCGCCAAGGGGGCGCCGGGGCCGGCATGAAAACCGGGTCCGGTGTCCTGGACGCACACCATCCAGCGTGCGGCATCATTGGCCCGACTGTCCCCCCAGCTCACCGTCACGCCGCCTTCCTGGGTGTATTTCAGCGCGTTGAGCAGTAAATTCTGTACGATCCTCCGCGTCTTGACCGCATCCCCCTCGACCGGCAACGTGGCGGGGCCGGTCGCCTCCAAGGACAAGTTGCGTTCGTCCGCCAGGGGTTGCAGGCCCTCGCACAACTCCCCCAGGAGGACGCCGGCATCGAATGGCTGCACGTCGAGCTGCTCGTATCCCGCTTGCAAGCGTGCCAGGCTCATCACGTCATCCAGCAAGGAAAGCAGCGACGCGACGCTCTTCTGGAGCGAGCCCAGGAAGAAGTCTCGCGTCGGTTCCGGGACGTTCCCGAGGCCCAGCCCCGCGGTCGCGTTGGCGATCAGGCCCACATTGCCGCGCAAGTCGTGCGCGGCCTGGTGCAACAACTCCGCACGTTGCCGTTCCAGCCGATGCGCATGCTCCAACGCTTGCTCCAGGTCGCGGACATGCCCGACGGCCTCGACCTGCTGCAGGTGGAAATACTGGGCCGTGCTCTCGGTGACGCCTTCGCTGCACAATTCCGCCCAGGCCCGTCGCGCGGCGGGCATCACGTCCGGCTCCAGGTCGGGATGGGCCGCGGCGTAATCCTCCAATTCATCCACCAAGCACAAGTGCAGGCGGCCCCACTCGCGAGTCACTTCGCGCAGGTGGAAGCCCTGCTGCCAGCGCAGCAACCCGTGCGCGGCGGCGTCCTCTTTCCGTTTCTCGCCCGCTGCGGTGCTCTCCCGGCCGGGCCAGGCGCGCAACTTCCCCTCGAAGGCATCCAGTATGCCGGGGATGTGGTCGTAGAGCTGGGCGCGCGGGAGGGAGGGAGCCGGGGCCAATTGGGGGTCGCCATCGACGGCGGTGCGCCATGCTTGCAGCAGGGCCGGCCGGCGCGCGGCCAGGTAGGAGGCCAGTGCCGCCAACTGTTCGTCGGTCTTCCGCGTGCGATCCATCGTTCCGCCTGCCAAGGGGGAGAAGCGAGCCCTGATTCGAGGGGACGGAGGGACCGGCCCCCACCCCGGGGCCGACGAGGCGAGCGGGTGGAACGGGAATCCCCCGGCCTCGCCGCTGGACGCCAACGCTCGGCGGACAGGCCCTCCGGTAACCCCCGTCGATTGTACCAGAGGCGTCACGACAGTCCGAGGGGTTCAAGGCAGCTGGGCGAGCAGGGAGATGATCGCCCGGGGATCGGCCGGTTTTACGAGCGCCCCAGAGGTGGCGAGGGTTCGTGTACGGCACTCTGGTCGCTCCCCTCGGCTGGGGAGAGGAAGGCGATCGCGTGCGTCCCGCGAACGATCCCGCCGGCGGTCGGATCGAGATCCGCTCGACGATGTTGCGGGTGAGCTCCTTCCTGGTGCGGTTGTAACGGTCGGTGGTGCGGGCGTCGGCGTGGCCCGGTAGGTACTGGACCTGCTCGCGCGAGGCCCTGTCGGCCAACAGCGCGGCGGCGGTGGCTTCCGCTGTTCTTCTGCCGGACGCGAAACGGGAAACGGGAACGGGAAACGGGAACGCCGCAAGTTTCTGGGGATCTGGTTGAGCCGCTCTTCTTATTCTGACTCGCGTGCCAGGTCTGAGGTCGGCGTGTTCCCATCCTGCTCTTCGAACGGGAAGACGTCATCCAACTCGGGCGTTTCGATCGGCGACCGACCCGGCGGCGCCACCCGATCCAGCAGGACGGCCACGGTCATGTCGCCGAGCACGTTGGAGGTGGTGCGGAACCGGTCCAGCAGCCAGTCGACCGTCAGCAGGATCGGGATCTTGTCGACGGGCAACCGGACGGCCGCGAAGATCAGCGGCATGGTGACGAAGCTCCCCGAGGGAATGCCGCCGGCCCCGACGCTGGCGATCAGCGTCGTCAGCATGATCACCGCCTGGTCGACCAGGCTCAGCTCCAGGCCCAGCGCCTGGGCGATGAAGAGCACGGCCGTGGCCTGGTAGAGGGCCGTGCCGTCGTTGTTGAAGTTGGTCCCGATGCAGGCCGTCAACTGGCTCGACCGCCGCGAGATGCCCAGCCGATGCAGCGCGCGCAGGGTGATCGGAATCGTCGCGGCCGTGCTCGCCGTGCTGAACGTGCTGGCCATGACGTCCAGGGCGCCCCGGAGGAAGCGCAGGGGCGACATCCGCGCCGCCACCGCCATCTGCACCAGGTACCAGAGGACCTGAGTCGACAGCCCCAGCGTCACCACGACGATCCACCAGATCAGCGAGGCGAAGACCTGCATCCCCTCTTTCTGACCGACGCTCGCGGCCACGATGCCGAAGACCGCCAGCGGCACCAGGGCCACGACCCAGAGCAGCACCTTCATCAACAGCTCGAAGCCGATGGTCAGAAGGTCGGTGACCACCTGGAACGATGTCTCGCCCCGCGCCTTCTGATCGTCGCGGATCTTCACCAGGCCGATCCCCAGCGCCAGGGTCAGCAACACCAGTTGGGCCAGGTGGTTCTGGGTGAACGGTTCGCCGATGCTGCGCGGGACCAGGTCCAGCAGCAGTTCCGAGACCGTTCTCTGGGCCAGGGGCGGGGTCGGGGCACCCGGGCTGGCCAGCGCCGCGCCGCGCCCCGGCCGGACCAGGTTCGTCATCGTCAGACCGATCACCATGGCGACCAACGTGTTGAGGAGATAGAAGGCCATCATCAGGGCCCCCAGGCGACCCTGGATTTCATTGGTGACGATGGCGCTGAGGATGGCCAGGACGACCAGGGGGGCGGCCAAGGCGGTCAGGGCCCGGAGGATCAGCTTGGGCAGGAGCTCGAGGCTGGCGGCGCCGTCGCCCCAGGCCAGCCCCACCGGGATCGCCGCCAGGACCGCCGCGACGACCCAGACATAGAGTGGAATCCCGCCGGGGTGGACATCGGGCTCGTCCTGGATGCTCGGCACCGGATCGGATTGGTCGCTCGGTCGGGGGTTCGCGGATGCCGTCATCACGCCCTCCGGGGTATGGATTCGGGGCCACAGCGCCTTGCAGAGCCCGGTCGCGTCCGTTGGAATGAGGGATTATCGCGGTTCCGCAGTGAAGTTGCGAGCATGACCGGGATGAAGTGTCGCATCCTCCCCTACGCGGCCGCCGACGGCCCGTCGAACATGGCTCTGGACGAGGCCCTGCTGGCCGCGGCGTCCACGGGCCGTCCGGCGGCCTATCTGCGCTGCTACGGCTGGTCGGTGCCGACCATGAGCCTCGGCTACTTCCAGCGCCTGGCGGAGATCCGAGCGGATCCGCGCTGGCAAGCCGTTCCCGTGGTCCGGCGGTTGACCGGCGGCGGGGCGATCTGGCACGACCACGAGGTCACCTATGCGCTGGCGATCCCCGCCAGCCATCCCCAGGCGCGGCCCAACACCGCACTGTATCGAGCCGTGCACGCGGCGATCGCGGCGGTCCTTGCGGATCGGGGTGTCGCTGCCGGTCGGCGGGGTGAGGGAGCCCCCCGGGGCTCGGCCGGGCGAAATCGGCAACTATTATGCTTTACGGACTGGGACCCGGAGGATATCGTAGCGCAGGGGTTCAAGCTGGTGGGCAGCGCGCAGCGGCGCCGCCACGGGGCGATCCTCCAACACGGTTCCCTTCTCCTGGCCCGCTCGGATCGAGTCCCGGAGCTTCGAGGTGTCTGCGATGTGGCGGACCTGCCGCGGTCGCCGGAAGCCTGGTCGCGTCTGCTCGCGGTCCGGATCGCGCGGGCGCTGGGTCTGGACCCGGAGGCCAGCGCCGTGCCCGCCGCGATTCGCGACCGGGCGTCGGAACTGGAACGAACCACCTATGGCAACGCCGCTTGGAACGAATTCCGTTAGACCCGCCGCTCGAACCGCTCGACTCGACGGCGCCACCCAGGATGCCGACCGCGGGAGACAGGACAGGAATGGCTGCGCCTCGGGCCGGCAGGGGAAGGGAACCGACCGCTTCGGCCGATCGCCATCGCCCGGACCGCCCCATCGCCTGGTCCCCAGAAACCCGCGGCCGCGCCGGGTGGGTCTTGGGACTAAGTTGAACTTGAGTTAGGATCTTGGAACTCCGAAACAATAAGCTACAATGAAAGGACTCGCTGTGGAGGCCGGCCCAGCACCTCTCAGCGTTGATCCTCGCACGTCCGCTCCGTTCGCCTTGTCCGTCACGACACCAGAGAGCCATGAGTGGGGGAGGAGGTGCCACACTGCGCTGGTCATGTCATGAGATCCGCCCTCAATCCATTGAGGGATGGACGCGAGAGTCGCCGAACAGCGAGGAAACGGTTGGGTGGGCGGGTTGGTGCCGGTTCGATCAATCCGGATGACTGGGCTGGATGTTCGAAAGCCGGTTCGTGATCACACGGATCTGAGTCGTTGGAGACCCCGGGGGTCGGGACGGTTTTCATGAAAGTGCAACTGGTTGTGGTGCGCGGCAAGCCTGAGGGGAAAGTGATTCCCCTGGTCGGGCCGAAGTTCAAGATCGGCCGGGGTGAGACCTGCCACCTCCGGCCCAATAGCGAGCAAGTCAGTCGTGAGCACGCCGAGTTTACGATCACGGGTGATTCCGTCACGGTCAGTGACCTGGGAAGCCGCAACGGCACGCTGGTCAACGGCAAAGCGTTGACGGCCGAGTGTCGGCTCAAGGATCGTGACCTGGTGCAGGTGGGCCCTCTGACGTTTGCCGTCTCGATCTCGGACGTCCCGGCGGCCGCGGCCCCGGCGGCCACCGCGGCGCCGCCGGCTGCCAGGAAGGCCTCCCCCGAGGATGTCTCCGGCGACGAGATCGACTCGTGGTTACTCGGCGAGGGCGCCGGTGCCTTGGCTGACCAACCGACCGCCGTCTACGGCGGCGATACGATCACCATCACCGCCTTCAAGGATGCCGGCTCGGCGGCGCCCAAACCCCCGTCATCGGCCAGTGATGACGAGTACGAACGGCAGGCTGAAGAGGTCGCGGAAGCCGACGAGATCGAGCCGGCCGAAGACATCCTCGAGGAGGGGGACGGCGACGAGACCGAGGAGGAGGAGGCCGTCGAGGAGATCCCCGAGGAGTTCATCGACGAATCCAACCCGTTCTATGCCGCCAAGAAAGCTCAGCAGCAGCAGGCCAAGCAGGCCGGCCCGGCCAAGCCGGCCTTCAAGGACACCAGTGATGCCGCCGGCGATATCCTCCGCAGGTTGATGGAACGCCGCCGCGCGTCCAAGTCTTCATGAACCGTGGTGCGTGGCCGGTGGTGCGTGGCGCGTGAAGAGAGGACCGGTCTTCTTCACGCCACGCACCACGCACCACGCACCGCGCACCACGAGTCTCAATGTCCATTGACGAAGTCGCGCCGCCTCGGAATGCGATCGCCACGGCCCGGGATGGGCTCCTTCAGCTCATCGATCGGCTCGAGGATCTGGTCGTCGGTCAGCGGGTGCTGCTGGAACGGCTGATCATCGCCTTGCTGGCCGGCGGTCACGTTCTCATCGAAGGGGTGCCCGGCCTGGCCAAGACCCGAGCGGTCCGGGCTCTGGCCCGGGCGCTGGATCTCCCCTTCCGGCGGATCCAGTTCACCCCCGACCTGCTCCCCGCCGACTTGACCGGAACCCAGATCTACCGGCCGGCCACCGGGTCGTTCGACGTGCGCCCGGGGCCGATTGTCACCAGCGTCCTCCTGGCCGACGAAATCAATCGCGCACCGGCGAAGGTCCAGAGCGCGCTCCTGGAGGCCATGCAGGAGCGGCAGATCACTGTCGGCGACGAGACGATCGTCCTGCCCGAGACGTTCTGGGTGCTGGCGACGCAGAACCCGATCGAGCACGAAGGGACCTACCCCCTGCCCGAGGCGCAACTGGATCGGTTCCTGATGAAGCTGGTCGTCGGCTACCCGGCCCGCGACGCCGAGCTGACCATGCTCGACCTGCCCAGCGTGTCGGATCCCCATCGGCCCGACGCCGACGCCCGGCTCGATGATCTGCCCCCGCTCTTCGGCCCTGGGGACGTCACGGACTTCCGCACCCGGGCGGCCTCGATCCGCATGGCACCGGCGATCAAGGAATACATCGTCGATCTGGTGCGAGCGACGCGCGACCCGGCCGGTTATGGCCTACCCCTGGCTCCGCTCCTGGAATTGGGGGCCAGCCCGCGCGCCTCCATCGCGCTGGTCCGCGCCGCCCGGGGCCACGCGCTGTTGTCCGGCCGCGACTTCGTCACGCCCCACGACGTCAAGAACCTCGCGCGCGACATCATGCGCCATCGCATCCTGGTCAGCTACGAGGCCGACGCCGAGGGCCTCTCCGCCGACGATCTGCTTCAGCGGATCCTCGACCACATCCCCGTGCCCTGAGAGGGGCCCCGCCCAGCGTGGTGGGGAATCCGCCAGCGGATGGCGACCTCCACGGCCCACGGTCAGGGGACTCACGCCGCCCGGGCCAGATTCTTGAGCGCCTCCCGGATCCGTTGCGCGGCCGTGGGCCGGTCGGGTCGGTCGGGGTAGGCGAACCGCCGCCGGTGCACCGCCTTGGCCAGAAGGATTCGCACCAGATAGAGCCAGAACCGGACCGGGAAATCGTCCGGGAGCGGCCGGAGTTCGCGATAGCCGGCCAGGAATGGGGCGTGTCGCTCCGGCGGCTGGAAGCTCGCCCAGAAGGCGACGTCGTAGACCGGGTCGCCGGAGAGCGCGTCCTCCCAGTCGATCAGGCCCAGCAGCCGGTCGCCGTCGGTCAGGATGTTGTGACTGCCCAGGTCGCCGTGGAGCAGCACCCCGCCCGAGACGTTCAGGCAGCCCGCGTGGCGTTCGAACGCGGCGAGCAGGGCATCGGCCCCCGCCGTGGTCAGGTCGCCGGCGCGGGCACAGAAGTCCATGTGCGCGGCGAGATTCAGGCGGATGTACTCCGACCACGTGTTCCACATTCCGCGCGGCGGCCCGCTCGCCGCGGCCAGCGGCCGGGCGTCGAGCAGCCCGAACCCGGCCAGCGGGAGGGTATGGATGCGCGCCACCAGCCGGCCGAGCTGGCGCAAACGCCGATGCATCCGGGGCTCGTCGTCGTGGAACGCGGCCAGCGGCCGACCGGGACTCTCGGCGCCGATCTGGAAGTCGAACGGAACGACGGTCCGGGAGAGATTGACGTAGGGAACCCGCACCGCGGGGAGGCCCGCGTGCTCCAGCGCGGCGCCGGCCCAGGCGTCCAGGTGGAGACTCAGATCGTGGAGGAAGTCGCTGGCCGCGTTGGCCCGGAGGATCCAGCGACCGCCGCCCCGGACGCCGCTCAGTCGGAACACCCGGTGAAACGTCCCCTGATGGTCCAGCGCGAGAACACCCGTGGGGGCGACCCCCAGGACCGACTCGGCGGCCCTGGCGACCTGATCCGGGGTCATGCCCAGATCGGCGAAGGTCCGAGCGCGCAGCCCGCGCAGCAGCTCATCGGGGACCGGCAGATCCGTCTTGGGGTAGAAGATCCGCCGGCGCTGCCGAAACCAGTCGTCCGCGATTCGGGTCGAGGTCATGGGACTGTTCCGTCTCCGCCTTGGCTGCGCGCACCGCCCTGGGGGTTCGCAGACGCAGGCCCAGAGCGCCGGCGTACATCCGCCAGGCACTCCGGAACGTCGTCGACGACTTCCCCCCGTGGCGAGGGAACCCGAACGTCGGCACGTCCACCACCGGCACGCCCAGGCGGCTCGCCTGCGCGATCAGCTCCAGGTCGAGCAGGTCCCCGCCCTGCGCCAGCGCCAGGCGGTCGTAAACGCCGCGCGCGAAGACCTTGGGGGTCCCGTTGACATCGTCGCAACCGACCGCGAAGAGGAGCCGTGCCTCGAGGTTGTAGAGCCACGAGCCGACCTCGCGGAGCGGCGCGCGGCGCCGCCGCCGCGCGGCCTTCACCAGCGACTCCGGCCGCGCCAGCAGGCGGCGGATGAACTCGGGGATGGCAGCCGGGTCGGTCCGCGCGGTGTTCGTGTAGGCGAGCACCTCGCCGTGCGCGGCCGCCAGGCCGACCCGCACGGAGAGCCCCCAGCCCCCCTCAGGATTGGGCACGCAGCGCACCCGTGGGTCGGCCGCGGCCAGGGCGCGAACCCTGGGCTCGGTCGCGTCGCGGCTGGCGTTGGGGACCACGACCAGCTCGAAGCGCATCCCGGCGCGCTCCAGGGCCGCGGCGTACTCAGGCACGATTCGAGCGATGTGGTCCGCCTGATTGCGGCAGGGGAGCACCACCGAGATCAGCGGCGGATCGTTCATGCAACGGCCCTCTTGCGGATCACGGCGGCGGCCTCCTGGGCAATCGATTCCGGCG
>JAJPJC010000372.1 GCA_021324445.1 Isosphaeraceae bacterium | reverse complement strand
TTCGCCACGATCCCGGCGGACGAGACTCCCAACGAATGGCTCAACCGGCCCGAGGTCTCCAATCATCCGGGGTCGGCCCCGTTCCAGAAGGAATGCGGCACGTGCCACGTGGTCGACGGCCTCACCGAAGGGGGCACGCGGGACGCGCCCAACCTCTTCGCCTGGGGCTCGCCCCAGTGGATGGCCCGCATGATCCGCAAACCCAGCGCGGCGGATCGCTACGGGTTCCTCGAGCAGGAGCAGAAGATGCCCGCCTTCGGCGCGGATCAGCTCACGTCCAACGACCTGGAGATGGTCATCCGCTACCTCAAGGGCGACTATGCCCGGGCTGATGCGAGCCCGCGCCGCGAAGAGGAATCACGATCCTTGGCGACATCGAAGTCGCCCTGAAGACCTGGGGCCGGCCCCGTCCGGCGACCTGAGTGTCCCCCCTGCCCAGTTGCGCTCCGTGCGGAGCGGTCCCCTGGCTTCAGCCGCCGCTCCAGCCCGCTCCGGCGGGACGCGCGTTTCGGTTACCCTGAGAATCCGAGCCGAGTCCTGTCCCGGAATGGCCACCGCGCGCCGGTGATGAGGATAGGGGACTGTTATGCCCAACGACCCGAGCGATACCCTCCACCTCGTCGAGCGGCTCCGCGGCGGTGACCGCCAGGCGCTGACCGACCGGTTTCAGCGCTACCGGGACCGGCTGCGGCGAATGGTCGAATTGCGCATGGATGCACGCCTTCAGGGCCGGGTCGACGCCTCCGACGTGCTCCAGGACGCCTTCCTCGACGCGGCGGCCCGCCTGGACGGCTACCTCCAGGACGCGGAGCTGCCGGCCTTCCTCTGGCTGCGGCTGGTCGTGGGCGAGCGGCTGGCGATCTGCCACCGCCGCCACCTCGGCGCCAAGATGCGGGACGCCGGCCAGGAAGTCTCGCTCTACCGCGACCCCTTGCCCCAGGCCACCTCGGCCGCCTTGGCCTCGATGCTCCTGGGCCGGCTCACCTCCCCCTCCGACGCGGCCGTCCGCGCCGAGCGGGGGCTCCAGGTCCAGGAGGCGCTCAATGCCCTCGACCCCCTTGACCGCGAGGTCGTCGCGTTGCGTCACTTCGAGCAGCTCAGCCGTGCCGAGACGGCGCAGGTCCTGGGGATCCGCGAGCCGGCCGCAGCGAAGCGGTACATCCGGGCGCTCCAGCGGCTCAAGGCGATCCTCGCGGCGCGGCCGGGCGGCGCCGAGGGCCTCTGATCCATGCCGCTGGACGACTCGCGGGGCTACGACCTGCTCGATCGGCTCGCCGAGGAGTTCGCCGACCGCCTCCGCCGCGGCGAGCGGCCCGCCGTGGACGACTACACTCAGCGCTATCCCGAGCTGGCCGCGGAGATCCGCGAGCTGTTCCCGGCCCTGATCCAGGTCGAGCAGGTCGAGGAGTTCTGCCAGGACCGGGACGAGGCGGCGACCCGGACCCCACCGCTGGCGCAGGTGGGCGACTTTCGGATCATCCGCGAGATCGGCCACGGGGGCATGGGCGTGGTCGACGAGGCCGAGCAGATCTCGCTGGGCCGTCGGGTGGCGCTGAAGGTGCTGCTGGCGCAGGCGTCGCGGGACCCACTGGCGTTGGAGCGGTTCCGCCGCGAGGCGCGGGCCTCGGCCCGGCTGCATCACACCAACATCGTGCCGGTCTTCGAGGTGGGCCAGGAGGGCGAGGTCCGCTACTACGCCATGCAGTTCATCCAGGGCCAGAGCCTGGACGCGGTCCTCGACGAGCGGCGGCGGCTGCGGGGCCGTTCCCCGCGGGGACGCGGCCCGCGGCGAGCCGCGGCCGAGCAGGAGCCGACCCACCGGGCCGCGTCGGGCCCGCGCGGGGCCGCCGCCGGGCTCGGGCTGGCCCAATCGCTGCTGACCGGCCGGTTCGACCGCGTCCCGACGGCCGTGCCCACCGCCGGGGTGACCCCGGAGAGCCCGGACGGCCCGGTCCCATCGGGATCGGTCCCCCCCACGACCCCGGACCCCTCGGCCGTGCTCGGGACCCTGGACCGCCTGGGCCTGGTCAAGTTCCTGGCGTTCCACCCCGACGGGGCCCGCCTCGCCGTCGCGGATCACGACGAGGCGAAAGTCCACCTCTGGGACCTCGCGCTGGGCACGTTGAGCACGAATCCGGGGCCCCGCGCGGTCAGTTGCGTCCGGTTCAGCCCGGACGGGACGCGGCTGGCGGCGTTGGGGTACGACGGCAACGTCCACCTCTGCGACGCCCGGACCGGCGACGCGGGGCTGGTGCTCCGGGGCTTCGGCTCGCCCCCCGGCTCGGCCGGTTACACGCCCCGGATCGCTTTCAGCCCCGACGGTTCCCGCATCGCCGCCAACTACTCGTTCGGCAGGTCGCTGAACCTCTGGGATCTCGGCCCAAGGTCGGGCCTGGCGGCCCAGCCCGAGGCCGACGACCTTGCGGGCTGGCTGCGCCGGAGCCGCGCTGGCCGAGCTGGGCGACGTCGCGGGCGCCGAGGCCCGGCGCGATGGCGATCGCGCCCTCGAGCGGCTGAGGACCGGCCCGGCCGAGGACGAGCCCCGGGACGGGGCCGTCGAGGCTTTGATGACCATCCGGGGCCTGAGCCTCGACGAGGCCGAGTCGCTCGTGCGCCACGCCGCGTTCCCCGCCGACCCGTTCGCCCATTGACGCCACCGTGCCGCGCCCCCTCCGCTCCCATGGACACGGACTCTCCTGCGCGCGTGGCTCGGCTCGGGGCGGATCGGCGTGCGGCGTCACGGGATGCGAAGGATCCGACACGTCTCCTCGTAGCTCGCTTCCAGCTCGAGTGGCACGGACAGGTCATCGGCCAGCCAGAGCGGCAGCGTGGGAAGCGGCTGACCCACGGCCAGCGGGTACGCCCAGGTTTGCAGACGCGACCGCGGCCGTGGCGAGTCCGCTGCGCGCTTCCAGCGGCCAGCGGCCGCATACAGAGGAGGCGGCTCGGGCGCCAGGGCCGGGTCGGCCTGGCCAAGGAACGCCAGCAGTTCGGCGTAAAGGTTGAATGGGCGTATCGTCACGACGTCAACAATCGCCACCGACACATCTTGCCGGAGCAGTGCCGCGCACTTCGCCACGAAGGCCCGCCGCGACTCGGGACGGTCTTTGTTGCCTGGGCTGACGAGTTCGACGGCGGCCACCAGGCGGCGTTCATGCTCTTCGTCGTAAACCCGCACCTCGTATTCATCTTGGTCCGGCAAGTCCGTGGCCACTTCCCAGGTTGGTCGCGGCGGCGCCCAGACCGCCGTGGCGACGCCGCCTTCTTCTTCGCCGCCGGCCGAAGCAACCCCTGTCAGCTCATCTTTGTCGAAGGATGCGACATCGATCTCAAAATAAGGTCCCAAATGGACGCGCGGCCCGGCAATGTAGCGGGGTGGGAGCTTGCGGGCCAGGGCCAGGACAATCATGGCTGGCCACTGGCCGTGAAGCTCCTCCCACGACCTCTTCTTGCTCAGTGGCGGATGAAAATGATCGCGCAGCGGCATGGTTCATCCTCCCTTCAGCCCCTCATTGTAGCCCGGATGTCGCGCCGCATGAAAGGAAACAGGAGCCCCGAACCGAGCCGCGCACGCGGCGACGCGGCGTAAGGGCCGGAATCGGTGTCGCTTCGGCCGGAATCGGTATCGCTTCCGTTTCTCCGCACCGATTCAGTTCGGTTCGGCCTCGGAAGAAGGAGGGGGCCGGAGGGGCCGGGTCCGACCGGGAGACGACGGCCCGGCCGGGACCGCCCTGGCGGGAGCGGCCCCGCCGCCGAACCGCCCCCCAGTGCGACGGCATGGTCGAGTGGAAGAGAAGCTCGAAGCTGAAGGGAAAGCAGCTCGATGACGTCGCCGACTTCGTGGCCTCGTTCGCCACGATCCCGGCGG
>JAJPJC010000482.1 GCA_021324445.1 Isosphaeraceae bacterium | reverse complement strand
CTCCTCCAGCCCATCCAGCAGGGCGAGAAGACGCCAGAGGAGATCGCCCGCGCCGCCGCGGCCGCCTTCGATGCCGCGCTGAATCAGTCGAATTAGATGGAGGAGGCTGCTGTGGGAGCTCGGGCGCGCTTCCGCGTTCGCGCTCGCTTGCCGCTGAAGCGGCTGGCGAAGAGCGTTCTTCTGGCCGCTGTGATTGTGGGCGCTGGCTGTTCCCGCGTCCCGCCCGGACCGGCGACTCCCATCCCGACCCTCAAGGTCACGCCGATTCCCCGGGCGACAGCGGTCGTTACCCGCGGGCCGATCAGCCAGGCGATCCACTTTCTCGGTCGGGTTGCCGCGGTCCGGCAGGCCGACCTGTCCTTCAAGACACAGGGGCAGATCGCAAAGGTGACTGTGAAGCCGGGCGACGCGGTCACGGCCGGGCAGGTGCTCGCCGAGCTTGACGGAGGCGACCTGCCGGTACAGATCGCCCAGGCCCGGCTGAATGTCCAGCTGGCCCAGCTGCGGGTGGATCAGGCGCGGGCCCAGGCCGCGGATGCCGCCCGTCAGCATGCGCTCGACGTCAAGCAGGCCGAGCTGGATGTCAAGCAGGCCGAGGCGCAGCTCGCCCGGGCCCAGGCCGACCTGGCCAAGGCGAAGGCCGCCCCCGATCCGGTCGCCGCCGCCGAGGATGCGCTGGCCCAGGCCCAGCTCCAGCTCCAGCTCGCCCAGCAGAACAAGATCATCACCGACAAGAGCGAGGAAGTTGCAAAGAACGTCCGGGAGCGGCAATACGAGGTGAACTGGTACGAGGTCAACTACGGGAAGGTCAAGGAACGATTCGACAAGGGGGAGGCAAGCCAGCAGGAGCTGGACATGGCCTGGAGCAACCTGCTTGCGGCGAAAGAGAAGCTGGACACCGCCCGGGCCCAGGCGCAGATCGCCGAGCTCCAGGCCCAGCAGAGCGTAGCTCAGGCCCAGGCGGCGGTTGACAAGGCACGGGCGGATCTCGAGGCGGCCCGGAGCGCCCCGAAGGATGCGGAGGTCCATACTGCCCAGCTGGCGGTCGAGGCGGCCCAGCTTGGCCTCGAGCGTGCCCGAGCTGCCTACGAGCAGAAGAAGGCCGCACCATCCCAGGACGATGTCGAGTTGAAGCTCCTTCAGAATGCCGTCGAGCAGGCAAAGGTGGCGCTGGACGAGCTCCTGGCGAAGCAAGCGGCAACCCAGCTCCTCGCGCCCTTCGACGGGAAGATCCTCTACGTGCGGATTCGAGCAGGCGATCCGGTGGCGGCGAATCAGGCCGTGATCGGCATCGCCGACCCGAGCGCACTCGAGGTGCGGGCGGATCTCGCCGATACCGATCTCCCGCTGGTGGCGGTTGGCCAGGCGGTGAGCCTGGGCATCGATGTCCTGCCTGGGCAGACCCTCACCGGTCGGATTGCGGCGGTGCCGGGCGGCCTGACCGGCCGGCCCGCGCCGGGGGCCGATCAATCGGTCCAGGTCGAGGTCAGCTGGCCGGCGGGTGCCGCGGCAAAGGTGCAGATCGGCATGCTCGCGCGCGGCTCGATTCTGGTCCGGCAGAAGCCGGATGCCCTGCTCGTGCCGCTCCGGGCGATCAAGACCGTTGGTGACCGGAAGTTCGTCGAGTACATGGACGGCCAGATCCGCCGGGCCCAGAATGTCGAGGTCGGCATCGTCTCGGACGAGTACGCGGAGGTCGTGAGCGGTCTGCAAGAGGGCCAGGTCATCCTGGCCGGACCATAGCCGTGCTTCTGCCCCTCGCCCTCCGACGGCCAGCACGGCCGTTTCTCGGTTCGCTCGCCATTCTCCGCTTCCTTGCTCGGCGCCTGCGTGCCGATGCTCTGCTGGCGGCGCTTCTCGCCGCGGGATTGACTGTGGCCGCCGCCCTGGTCGCGAGCGTGCCGCTCTTCAGCGACGCTGTGATCACCCTTGGCCTGCGGCAGACGCTGTCGGCGCCGGCGGACGGCAAGCTTCCTCCGTCTGCCCTGCTCTTCCACCACATCAGCCGCGGGCCGGGCACGGCCCTTTCTCCGTCGGACGCGAGGCGGGTCGACCGCTTCCTGGAGGAGCGCGTCGCGGGCCTGCTGGCGGTGCCGGTGAACCGGCGCGTGCGCATGGGGCAGAGCGAGCGTCTCTCCATCTTCCTGGGGCCGCCCGGTGCCCAGCGTGACAGTGGGGAGTACGGTTTCTTCGCGTTTCTCGACGATCTGCCCGCCCACGCCCTCCTGCCGGAGGGGCGCTGGCCCGCAGCGGCGCCCGCGGGCGATGGGGCTGTCGAGGCCGCCATGCTCACCGCCGGTGTGGACCTGCTCGGCATCCACGTCGGCGATCGCCTCTGGGTTGCGGTCGGCCAGGGAATTGGCCGCCGGCTGATCCCGGTCCGGATCGTCGGACGGTGGTATCCGCGGGATCCATCCGATCACTACTGGTTCAACCCGCCGGAGACCTATGCCCTGGCCCTGATCATCCCTGAGCAGGCCTTTCTGACCGGTCTCGGCGACGCGGTGCCGGCAGGCGGGCGCGAGTTCACCTGGTACTTTGAGGTGGACCCGCGGACGGTCCGGGCGAGCGACGCCGGACGGCTCGCGGCAGGCATTGCTCGCCTTCGGGTGGAAGCCCAGCAGTTCTGGCGCGGTCTTCAGCTAGAAGCCGCGCCGGACGATCTCCTCGACCGCTACCAGCGCCAGACGGTCTTGCTCGAGCTTCTCCTGCTGACCCTGAGCGCTCCGCTGATGCTGATCATCCTCCAGTTCGTCAGCATGGCCGCCGGGATGCGGGTCGAGCACCAGCGCGGTGAGATCGCCACCCTGCGGGGACGGGGGGCGAGCACGACGCAGGTGCTGAGCATCTACAGCGCGGAGGGCATCCTGCTGGGACTGCTCGCTGTCGCCGCCGGACCGCCGCTGGGCGCGCTGCTGGCGGCCGCAGTCGGCCGACTCGGCGGTTTCTTCGGTCCGGGGACGCCGGTGGATCTCCCGATTGCACTCCAGCGCGACGCCTTCGCCGCTGCCGGAGGGGCAGCCGTCCTGGCCCTCCTGGCTGCTGTTCGACCAGCGTGGCAGGCCGCCGGGACTAGCGTCGTGACCTACCGCCAGGAGCTCGCCCGGAGCCTGCGGGCGCCCGTATGGCAGCGGGCATTTCTGGATCTCCTTCCCTTGCCGATCGCGGGCTACGCCTACCTTGCCCTCCAGCAGCAGCGATCGGTTGTCCCGATCGGGGCGGCGGGTGATGCCGTGCCGGATCCGCTCCTGCTTGCGGCGCCGGCTCTGTTCATCCTTGCTGCAACCCTACTCTTCCTGCGGCTTCTCCCATTCGTCGTGCGAGGTGCGGCGTGGATCGGTCGGTGGATCGCCGGCCCGGCCCTCTTGCTCGCGCTTCGCCAGCTTGCTCGCCAGCCGTACGACTATCGGGGCCTCGTCCTCCTGCTGGTGATGACCCTCGGCCTCGGCACATTCAGCGCCTCGGCTGCGCTGACGATTGATGCCAACCAGGCCAGCCTGGCCGCTTATCAGGTCGGGGCGGATCTTCGCCTGGACGAGGTCGGCACGCTGGACCCGACGAGTGGATCCTGGGCCCTGATGCCGGTCGGCGAGTACCTCCGGGCGCCCGGCGTCGCCGCGGCTTCCCGGGTCATCCGGGTGACCGGCCAGCAGCGGCTTGGTGCCAGCACCGGTGATCTGCAGATCCTGGCGGTGGATCCGGCAAGCTTCCTTCAGGTGGCCACCTGGCGCGACGACTACGCCGATCGCCCCCTGGTGGATCTGATGAGCGACCTTGCGGCTGCCGGCCCCGGCGCCCTCCTGGACCGGCGGCTGGCAGGCACGCTCCGGATCGGCATTGGGGATGACCTCCCGCTCACCATCAACGGCCAGACCATTGATGTTGTGGTAGCTGGCTTCGCGGACTACTTTCCCACCGTCTCGCCGGACAGCGGGCCGTTCGTTATCGTGACGCTTGATCAGCTCCTTGACGAGGTCGGGCCCCAACCATCCGAGATCTGGCTCCGCCTCCGGCCGGGTGCGTCCGAACCGATGATCGAGGCAACGCTGGACCGGCTCGGCCTGCCGGTGACCCGTCCGCGGTCGCGACAGGCGCTCGTGCTGGCCGGGCAGACGGCGCCGAGCCGGCAGGGAGTGTTTGGGCTCCTGGCAGTCGGATTCCTGGTCGGTGCGGGCCTGAGCATCCTGGGCTTCCTGGTCTACAGCTCCCTATCCTTCCGGCGGCGCGTGATCCAGATCGGCATTCTGCGCGCAATCGGGCTCGGGCGCGGCCAGGTGGTGGCCCTCTTTCTTGCCGAGCAGTTCATTCTGATCGCGGCGGGCATCGGAGCCGGCGTGCTGATCGGCCTGGCCGCCTCCTGGCTCTACGTGCCTTTCCTCCAGCTCCGGGAGGTTCCGGGCGGTCCGCCGACGAGCGTCCTCATCGCCTGGGGCGCGACCGCGCGCCTGGTCGGCATCGTCGGGGCCGGCCTCGGGGGTGTCCTCCCGGTGAGCCTGCTCCTCCTGCGGCGTGTACGCCTGGCCGAGGCGATCAAGCTCGGCGAGGAGCAGGCCTGAGCCGGGCTCAGCGCAGGTGGATGACGACTGGCGTGCCGTAGTCGGCCCAGTCCCAGAACCATTTCGCGTCGGCCAGGCGCATTCCGACACAGCCGTGGCTGCGGGGAATCCCGAACTGATAGTCGGGGAGCCAGTAGTTGTCGTGGAGGGCATCGCCGAGCCAGTCAAAGTACTGGGTGTAGAGGACGTGCGGAAGATCGTAGTCGGCCCGGGCGAGCTGGAGCGCGTCGAGCCCGAGGCGGGTGAGCGTACTGCCGCGCATGGTCTCGTCGGCAACCCGTCGGAGGATCTGGAAGGTTCCGGTGGGCGTCTCCCAGCCGGGACTGCCGGTCGAGACCACCGCCAGGTGGACCGGCGTCTGATCCTCGTAGGCCACCGCGACCTGATGCAGGAGATTGATATCGATCCAGCGGCCTGACGGATGATTGGCCGGCGGGGGCGGCGGCTTCTCTGGCGGGACGATGGTCAGGGCGGCGCTGTAGCCGTGGGTGCCGTCCGGAAGGCGGGCCCAGGTCCAGTTCCCCTTGACGACCTCGTCACCAGCGACCCAGGCCACGACCTCGATGCGCGTGCCGCCGGGGAGGGTCCGGACGATCGGCGCGCGGGTTGTCGGGGCGGTGCGCAGGATGAGCGTGTCGACGGCCACGCGCCCGAGCCAGTTGGGCGAGGACAGCGGCGGCGGCGTCCAGCCGGGGGGTGGGGCCCCGCTCGGCCCGACACTGGCCGCATCCACGTAGGCGTAGTTTTTGGTCCAGGGCACGTAGACATACAGGCGGGGGCCGTCCTGCGGCCGGACGACCAGGAGATAACTCCACTGGGGGATCACGCCGTAGTCCACTGCCGGATCGGTCGGACCGGACCAGAGGTGGGTATCGCGGAAGTTCTGAACCCACCACGGCGTGAACGTGGGGGAGGGAGCGGGAACCGGCGGCGCGGGAGCTGCGCGGGCCAGGCCCGGCGCGACTGTACCAAGGCCGGCCGCAGCCAGCACGGCCAGGGCGCGGCGGCGACCGAGCCGTGCCGAGAGTCCCCGGGGGCGAGCAGGACTCATGGGCGCATGACCTCCAGGTGAGATACGTGCTCGAGGAGCATCGTGGCCGGACGAGAAACCGCTGGCGGGCATGGTACCTGGCCGTCGGCCAGGCCGCCCGATGCAGGAACGCGGGCGGCAGATGCCGCTCGCGATGGGAAGGCGGCGCGGTAGAACCCGGCGCAGGACCGGGGAAGTCCAGCCAGACTCGGGAATATTATCGGGTGCCAGGCGGTGAAGGGCAAGATACGGCGGCAAATCGCTGGTACGGCGGCGGGCCGAGGAGTATACTGAGGGGGCCGCGCCCGACAGAGGGCGGGCGAAACGCGCGCGGCGGATCGCGTGATGCCAAGGAGGATGCCGTGCCCCGGAAGAAAAAAGAGCCCCCTCGAGGACGTGAGACGGCGTCCTCCACCCCGCCGCCCCTGCCGGACCGGCGGCTGATGGAGCGGACGCTGGCGCGGATCGGGAGGCTCCTGGAATCGCAGGAGTTCGCGTCGGTGGAGGAGGCGAACGCCTATCTCGAGCAGATCATGGCGGCGGGAGAACCGCCCGCCGCAGAGCCGGCGACGCCGCTCGAGCAGGCCCAGGAGATTGTCTACGAAGCGCTGGAGGCGACCGGCCGGCGGCGGACCGCACTAGCGCGCAAGGCGCTGGCAGTCTCGCCGGACTGCGCTGATGCCTATGTTATCCTGGCCGAACAGAGCCGGGATCCGCAGGAGGCGCGCCGCCTCTATGAGGAAGGGGTGCGAGCGGGCGAGCGTGCCCTCGGACCGTCGGTCTTCGAGCACGAAGTCGGCCACTTCTGGAGCATTATCGAGACCCGTCCGTACATGCGGGCGCGCGCGGGGCTGGCCGAGGTCCTCTGGTACCTCGACGAACGCGACGCGGCGATCGCGCACCTGACGGATCTCCTCCGGCTGAACCCAGGGGATAACCAGGGCGTGCGCTACACCCTGGCGAACTGGCTCCTGATCGCGGAGCGCCTCGCCGAGCTGGAGCATCTGCTGGCGACCTATCCGGACGACTACAGCGCGACCTGGGCGTACACCCGGGCGCTCCTGGCCTTCCGGAAGGACGGTCCGGGGCCGGAGACTGTTGCTCGCCTCCACGCGGCCTTCGAGACGAATCCCTTCGTGCCCCTCTATCTCCTCGGGGCGAAGAGGCTGCCGCGCCAGCTTCCAGCCTACATCGGCATCGGCGACGAGAACGAGGCGGTCGCCTACGTGGCGGACAGCGCGGAAGCGTGGGTCCGGATCCCCGGCGCGCTCGAATGGCTCATTGGCGTCGTGACCCGCGAGCTCGACCGGATGGAGCCGCCCGGCGGCGCCCTCTGACCCGCTTCCCCCGGAAACCGCGAACCGGTTGCGCAGAATCAGGATCGCAGGAGGATACACCAGGCAATGTCCCTCAGTGTGGCACTCGTCGGCGCGGGCAACGTCTCGCGCGTCCATCTGACTGCTCTGGCGAACTCGCCGACCGTCCGGGTGGTTGGGCTGTATGACGCCGTGCGGGAACAGGCCGTGCGCCGGGCCGGGGAGTTTGGCATCGAGCGGGTCTATGACCGCTGGGAAGACCTGCTGGCCGATCCCCGGGTGGACGCGGTGGGCGTCCTGCTCCCCCACGACCTCCATCACCAATACACTGTCGAGGCCCTGGAGGCCGGCAAGCACGTCGTCTGCGAGAAACCGATGGCGGCGAGCCTGGCCGAGTGCGATGCGATGATCGCGGCGGCGCGGCGGACCGGCCGGCGGCTGTTT
>JAJPJC010000412.1 GCA_021324445.1 Isosphaeraceae bacterium | reverse complement strand
TAGACTTCGTAAACCCCTTGTTTTTCAGGGGAAACTCACCCTCCTCTGGCCGCTCACGAGTTTCAGGAGCCAGAAAAAGTTTGACCTTCTTTGCGCAGCGGTCAGTAGGCAAGTCCCATGTTGCAGCCGCCCCCGCGCCAGGCTATTTTCGGGAGGTCACCTGCTATCTCCCTGTACGACGGACCAATCCACCTTCCCGATCCCCTGGAGCTCATCCCATGTACGACGAATCGACCCTGAAGGACGCCCTGAACACCCTGTATGGGGATTATCTCAAGCAGATGCCCCGCTGGTACCGGAAGGGCACCAAGGCGGAAGAGATTGATAACGCGTGGAAGGTGTATTCGAACGCCTCGTCCACACAGACGCGGTCGCTGATCCTGGGCGACATCTCCATTCGCTCGAACGAGGACCTGCTGCAAAACTTCGGCACCACGGCGAACTACCCGATGCGGGCTCAAAACACCCTGGCCGCATCCAACCAAAAGGGGAGTGTGCTGAATGAGAAGTACTGGTGGCCGATGATCAACGACGCCTGGGTGCTGGGCGGGGCCAACACGAAGACGCCGTTCTACATGTCCTACGCCACACGGCCGCCCGACGACGACCTCTGGGACAGCAGTGCCGGCCGGCCGCGGGTGCTGGGCCGCGAGCTGTGGGGGCTGTTCAACTTCGGCTACCGCCGCATCCGCCACGATCACGAGGCGACGCTCGGACTGGTGTTTGCCCCGGTCGACGAGGCGAAGGCCAAGAACGCTCGGTTCGTGGACTATCTGAATGCGCTGAACGGCGCCAGTCTCGACAAGATCAAGGACATCTTCAAGCTGACGGCCTACATCAACTGGGCCGATTACACACTGCCCAGCGCGGGATGATCGACCTGCGGAAAGGGACCAGGGAGCGAGGAAAAGGGTCAGCCACGGACTATCGGGGCTCCGCCAGCCGTGCCTGCAACTCTACGCGTAGGACGAGCCGCGACACCGAGTCAGGTGTGATGTACACGTCCTTGATCCCGGCATTCGTGACATTGAGGGTCAGGAGGCCCAGGTCGCCCCGGATCTCTGTGGACTGGGACGTCAGCGCCTTGAATGTCTCCGACAGATCGAGACGGACCTGCGCGAGCGCGGCGTCAATCACTCCCGAATCCGTCTGGGAGAGTCCCGCAGGCGCCGCCTCGGCACCGGAGACCGTGGCCTCAGCATGGATCTCCTTCAGCCCGATCGTGTTCCCGTCGAGCCAGAGTAGCCCCGCGACGGCAAGGGTCGCGCGGACGGGTGCACGCACGGGGAGCTCAATCCGCACGCGCCCGAGGGCCTGCGGGCCGTCGCTGGGCGCGGCGTCCCCGGCCGGGAGCACCCTCGGGTCCCCTACCTCGATGCGAGGATCGAGGGACTGCCGTAGGGCGGTCGCGAACCGCCGGGACAGTTCGTCGCGCGTGAAGATGTACTCAAGGTCGACGTGGCTCGTTACGTCGCCAGACGCCGGACCAGCAGGCTGGAACTTCACGGTGCCGCGCATCACCTGCGTCCCAGGACGACAGCGGAGCGTCAGGCCCGACTTGAGCCCGGCGGCTCCGTAGGCCCACACCCATGGGGTCACCTGCTCTACATTGACGTACACCTGCGGTCCAACCCCCAGGTTGATGGGCTTCGCGAGGCGCTTGAGCATCTCGCCAGCGTCGACCACGTGCGACGGCAACACGCTCTGCACCTGTTGGTTGAGCTTGCCGCTGAACAGGCCGAGGATCGCATTCGTCGGGAGGAGCACCCCCGGGTCGATCGCGGGTGTAAACGGGTTGAGCGGGGAAAAAGCCCGGGTCGCCCGGACCTGGACGCTTGTGCCCCCTCCCGTGAGGACCATCCTCCCGCCGGTCCAAGCCAGCGAGCGGGTCACTTCCACGTGGATCCGGCCTTCAGCCGAACCTGGTGGTGTGAGCGGGACCGGGCCCCCCTTGAAACCCGCATCGAGGTGAAAGTCCACATCCATACGAGCTCGGACCTGGCTCGGTTCTGCGGTCAGGCTGACGCTGCCCGGGACCACCGTCACTCGGTGCTTGACCTCGAGCTTCAACTTGAAAAGCCTGTCGATGAGTTCGTCGAGTGGGGTCCGGACCTGGATCATTTCGATGTGCGGGCCGAGCGGGATCCCGAAGGGTCCCCTCAAGACCGTCAGATGGGGCCTCACCTCGATCCTGAACCCGTGGTGCATCTCCTTGGCGTGCACGTCGAGATCGATCTCACGGGTGCCCGCCGAGAGCGGGCTGGGCAGCGCCGCGACGATCCGCTCGTGTGCCCGGTCGAGCGACCCGACGACCGGGATTTGGACCGTCGACGCGTCCGGGCCCCCGGTAGGGGCGGCTCCATCCGACGGCAGCGGTTCGGCCGCGCGCGTCGGCGCCCTCGGCCCCGGTTGTGCGACCGACGCAGGGGAACAAGACCAGGACGGCAGCCGCGACGCGCATCACCGCGTAGACCTCGAGTCGTTTCATGTTTCCCCCCGTTGTTCTTCCTGTTGCGACCGGCGTGTCGAACGGTAGAGGTGCGCGACTCCACGTCACCTCGTACGCGGCCCATACGGACCGGCGACCTGACCCCTCCCATGGTTCGGAAGGTGCCCAAGAAACGTCTGAATTGCTGGGACCGATTCCTTGATAAGCTACGTAGGCCGGGGAGGATGTCAAGTCACAAATCTCTGTGAATGTTCCGGGCCGCGGCCCGCAGGGGGGCAGGACTAGTGCCAAGTCTGGTTAGGATTGTTAATCTAGGTCTGATTAGACTTGGTAGCGTGTCGCACGGGCGCCGCATTCACGTCTCGTCGTCGGTCCGAGACCTCGGGCACGCCCGCCCCGGATCCGACCCCGCGCTCCACGTCCCCAACTCCCCTGATTTGGAGCGTTCGCATGCCGAGACCGAACCGCGTCGCCCGGTTTTTTCAGCGAGCGAGGCTCGTCGTCGGGCCTCTGGCCCTCGTCTTGTACGGGTTCTGCACGCCCACCTCCGCGCAGCCCGGCCGGCGTGACCGGTGACGCAGTGCTCGACGCCGCCAACGATGAGCTGTGCCTCCGCAACCTCGCGTTCACCACGGACACCCAGGAGGCGCTCGACCAGGACGCCGACTGGCTGGGCCAGGCAGATCCCCTCCGCCCCATGTCCGACGCCGCCGTCATCAACCTCGGCGATGCACTGGCGGAGGCGAAGAAAGGTGCCAACGAGCAGCTCGCCGCGCTGAAGACCCGGCTCTCGAAGGACTTTGCGGTGGAGATGGCCGTCACCGACCTTCACATCGGTCGGCTGGCGTTCGCCAGCGACCGAGTGTTCGCGGTCATCACGGCGCGGGGCAAGATGTCGGCCGTGCTCAATCCGTGATGCGCAGGCGGGCGGCATGATTCCAACACCACGCCAGCTCCATGCGGGTCAGCACCAGGCGACAGGACACGGCCAGTCAGGAGCCCGAGCTGAGGCGGTGGGCCAAGGCCCACGAGGGCGACTCGTGCTGGTATCGGGATACCTCCACCGATACGTCGGTGGACCGGCCCCGGCTTCCGCCAACTGATGAACGATATCGAGCTGGGACGGGTGGATACCTGGGTCGTCTGGCGGCTGGACCGACTGGGGCGGACGGCCAAGGGACTCGATCGAGGTTCTCCGAACGCGCATGCGATCGCGTTTCTCATCGCTCCGGCAACGTTTCGCGGTGCGCGCTCGTCCGGTGGAGGGCCGGGCGCCTCTTTCTCCGGTTCTCCGGCCGGTGGTGAGCACCGGCCGGATCGGGTGACTCTCCTGCGAGGCCGCCAACGCATCCGGTCGGTTTGGCGGCGGCCTGGGGCGGTGCATCGAGGGGGATGGTCGGCATCGCGACGGCCCACCAGGCGTTGGCCCGGTCCGGTCCCCAATCGGCCGCCGCATGGCACGCCGCCAGGGCCTCGCCCAGGGCCTTGACCGTGGGGAAGCGACCGCCGGGCTGCTTCTCCAGGCAGCGGAGGACCACCTGCTCGAGGTCCTCCGGCAGGTCGGGGCGATGCCGCGCGGGGGACACGATCGGATCCCGGACGTGGGCGATCATCACGGCGACCGGGCTGCTACCCCCGAACGGCGGCCGGCCGGTCAGGGCGAAATACATCATCCCGCCCAGGGCGTAGATGTCGGCGCGGGC
Source organism: Isosphaeraceae bacterium (assembly GCA_021324445.1). Taxonomy (GTDB): domain Bacteria; phylum Planctomycetota; class Planctomycetia; order Isosphaerales; family Isosphaeraceae; genus JAJPJC01. The sequence continues at coordinate 15,135 of JAJPJC010000412.1, read as the reverse complement.
GTCGAGCGAACTGTCGGCCATCGCCTGCTCGGGCGCCATGAACATCGGCGTGCCGTGAATCGACCGGTCGACGGTCAACGCCGGGGCGTCCGGGTCCCGGGTCAGCTTCACGATCCCGAAGTCGAGGATCTTGGCGACGTCCGACTCGCCGCCCCGGACCGCGACCAGCACGTTGGCCGGCTTCATGTCCCGGTGGACCAGGCCCAGGGCGTGGGCCTCGGCCAGCCCCGCGCAGATCTGGCGGAACAGATAGATCACCCGCCCAGGCGGCAGCGGGCCGGCCCGCCGCACCAGCTCGAAGAGGCTCAGCCCTGGGAGGTACTCCATCACGTAGTAGAACGTGCCGTCGTCGGTCCGGCCGTAGTCGTAGATCTCGATCGTGTTGGGGTGCGTCAGCCGGGCGGCCGACTGCACCTCGCGCTCGAACCGCGCCAGGGCGATCGGGTCGGGACCGTCGCCGGGCTTGATCAGCTTGATGGCGCAGGGGCGCTTCAGGAGCTGGTGCTCGGCGAGGTAGACCTCGCCCATCGCTCCCTCGCCCAGCTTGCGCACCAGCCGGTACTGGCCCATCTTCCGCGCCTGGTGCAGCTCGGTGCGCAGGCCGTTGGTGAGGAAGGAGCCGTAGATCGCCAGCGCCATGCCGATCGCCAGGAACAGGCCGTTGGTGCCGATATCCTCGGCCCCGCCGAGCTGCCCGACGATCGGCGCGACCTCGGGATGCAGCAGGAGCAAGGATCGCACGGCGACCGGGCCAATGAACATGACCGCCAGCGGCCGCGCGGCGACGGAGGCCGGGTTGGGGATCAGTGTCCCGTAGATCGCCATGAGCACCAGGATCTGGATCACGTCATTCTTCTCGAAGGTCAAGAAGCTGGGGATGGACGCGGGACCCCGTCGGATCAGATCGAGGCCGACGAAGAACGCGGAGGCCATGTAGAACAGCGTCAGGCCCAAAAACAATCCGTACTCGACGGCGCGGAGCGGCGTGCGCTTCAGAGGCACGGTGCTCGCCAGCAGGCCCGCGACGGCGGTTGCGAGCAGGCAGCGCAGTCCGGAGAGACCCACCCGGAGCGAGAAGCGGCTGCCCTCGACGGTGAGCGTGCCGGGGTTGTCGCTGGCGAAGAGACAGACCATGACCAGGCCGTTCACCACGGCGAGGAACGCCGCCGCCGCGAGCAATCGCCTCCGCCGTAGAAAGTCGGTCTCGCCCGAGGAGGTGGGGAGCGGCTTGCGCGGCTTCGCGACGTCGCGAGGGACCGCGGCCCGGCAGGTCGGCTCCCTCGCGACGTCGGCGGGTGGCAGATCTTCGGATGCGGACATCGCCATGGGATCGCCTCAGAATCTCGGCTCGACCGTCGGGGCCCGTTCGGACAGTGCCGGTCCGTCGCTCCGACCCGCTCCCGGGATCGTCGGACCGACCAGTGGAACACCGGGAGGCTCGGTCGATCGATGAGCCCCGAGACTCGGGATGTCCGGGGATACGCCCTTAATCTGGGCGGATGGCGCATCGCGAAGCCGCTTTGCTTCCGAGGCTCTCTTCGTAGGGGTTCATCGTCCGAGGGATCAGATGGTCAGGGACCAATTCGGCTGGTCGCGTCCTCACCCCTGTCTCGGTTGAGATCCCGTTCCTGGGCCTCGGTCACGGTGTGGCGCGACCGCGAGATCCTGGCGATCACCTTACCCATCCCCTCCTTGAAGAATCTTAGTTCGCGCCATTCGGACTGGCGGACGGTCTTGGGCTCGATCGCCGTCTCTGCGGCCGTGTCGGCCGGGGGGAAGGAAAGTCGTCGCGGCGGAAACCCCTGCCTTGCGGCCTGGGGAGGAGCCGCGCCCCCACGACAATCGATTCCGATGGACCATCGCGACCCGTTTGGTTCACCGCAGAGATCGCGGAGAGGAAGGCAGAGACCGACGACCCGGAACCTGGGATCGTTCTCGGTCTGGATCTCTGTGGGCTCTGCGGGCTCTGCGGTGAAGGATCCTCTGCGCGTCCCAACCCTTCGGTGGATAGGGTGAACTGGAAATCCCCGCCCGTCAGGGCTGGGGAAGCTTAATCCACGCATAGATGCCGACAGACTTGCAGAGCGGCGTTCCCTGAGTGGCCGCTAGCGATCCGGTGACGCCACGGTTAAGCCCTCCGCACTCTGCCGCGACGGTGGCGAGGTTGAGAGCTTGGCCAACAGGTGCTGCGGCGGATTCAACTCTCCCAGTCGCCACTGTTGAATCACAACCGTTTCGATTATCATCGACGTCCGTAATTGAACTTCTTGGGTCGGCCGCGGCTGTCGATCTGGGCCCCCTGACCGGGACAAAACAAGGCTCGAGAGACCGCCAGATCATTGTTATTCTGCCTATCTTTCCATCGGCGCAACACCTATCATCGTTGGGGCTGTGTCAGCGATCCCTGTGGTCGCGAACCGCGAGGCGGCCGTGGGGTTTCATGGGACCGCGAGTGGGTCGGAGCTGAACACCATGGGCCCCAGAACCCCTTGTCCTGATCAGATGCACCTCTGGCGGTTCTTCCACGAGCCAGCATGCACTCCCGACGCGGATTCCGTGAGAGCGCATCTCGAAGAATGTGAAGTTTGCCGTGCGATCGTGGCCGGGCTTGGGGCCTGGGACAAGGACCACGACACCCTGGCCTATGAGGCCGCCTATCCCGCACGACCGATGTTGCCGCCCCCGGACGCCACGGAGGTCTTCCGGGTGAGCAGCAGCGACACGGCGCAGTCAGCCGTCGATGCCACGGTGTGGTTGCCGGTTGGGGCCGCCGAGCTTGGCGAGACCCTTCCACGCTCCGACTCCCCGCAAATGACGATCAGAGCGGGAAATACCGATCCGAGCGAGACGTGCAGCCTTCTGTCCGGGGACGACTCCAGTCGGATCGATGTATCCTACTCGGTGGCCTGGCCCGCCCGGCGCGACGACACGGAGGGATCGTTCTCCGGTGCCGCCATGCTCGAGGGCGTGACCATGCCAGGTTATGACATCCTGGAAGAACTGGGCCGGGGCGGCATGGGTGTCGTCTACAAAGCGCGGCACCGTCGGTTGCAGCGCCTGGTCGCCCTGAAGATGGTCCTGGCCGGGGCGCATGTGGGTCCGGTGGGCCTGGCGCGGTTCCGCGCCGAGGCGGAAGCCGTGGCCAAGCTCCTTCATTCCAACATCGTGCAGATCTACGAGACGGGCGAGTACGAAGGTCGCCCCTATTTTTCCTTGGAGTTTGTCGAGGGAGGCAGCCTCGACAAGCGGATCGGCGAGACTCCGACGAGTCCGCGGGCCGCCGCCCAGATCGTGGAGACGCTGGCGCGTACGATGGAGGTGGCCCACCAGCACGGCATCGTCCATCGCGACCTCAAACCGGCGAATATCCTCCTGGCCAAGCTCGACAGCCAGTCGTCGTTGGCCCGGAAACGGGAAACCGATTCGTCGTCTCTGCCTGCGGATCATTGGTCCAGGACCACCGTGCCCAAGATCTCGGATTTTGGTCTGGCCAAGCGGGTGGACGAGGATTCCAGCCAAACGCAAAGCGGCACCATCCTCGGCACCCCCAGTTACATGGCGCCGGAACAAGCGCAAGGGAAAAACCGCGAAATTGGCCCGGCCGCTGACATCTATTCGCTCGGCGCGATCCTCTACGAGCTGCTGGTGGGTCGTCCGCCGTTCAAGGCGGGCAATCCACTCGACACCGTCCGTCAGGTCATCGATCAGGAGCCGGTACCGCCGCGCCATTTGGAACCGCGCGTTCCTCATGACCTGGAGACGATTTGTCTGAAATGTCTAGAGAAGGACCCCACCCGGCGGTTCCCCAGCGCCGCCGAGCTGGCGGACGACCTGCGGCGGTTCGTGGATGGTGACCCGATTCTCGCCCGGCCAACTCCGGCGTGGGAGCGGGCCTGGAAATGGGGCAAACGCCGGCCGGCCATCGTGGCCCTGCTGGGAGTCAGCGCACTGGCCGTCCTGGGCATGGTGCTGTTCATCGCCTGGCACAACGTCTCGTTGCGCAGCCAGTTGGACGTGGCCTTGTCGAAAGAGCGCCTGGCTCGTCGGCGCGAGCAAGACGCTCTCGTGGAGCATCATCGCTCGCTCGTGGAACAGGAGGCGCGGGAGCTCTTCGACAGCGCCCGGGTCGCCGTTGCCGCCAGTGACTGGGCCGCGGCACGCATCGACCTGGAGAAGGCATTGACGACCATCGGTGGCGAGGCCCGACTCGAGGCTCTGAAAGCATCCACCCAGGCGCTGCTGAAACAGGTCGAGCAAGAACTGCGCGTGGAGACCGACCGGCGGACGTCTCAGTCCCGCTTCCAGGAATTCGTCAAGAGGCGCGACGAAGCCCAGTTCCTTGGCACCCTGTACACGGGCATGGATCTGGCCGCCAACCTGGAAGCCGCGCGCACCGCAGCGCAACGGGCGCTGGCCGTCTATGGCGTCGCGGCGGAGGAGGGGGCGCGCCCCAGACTCGATGCCTACCTCACCGATCTCCAGAAGGGGGAGATCCTGGGCGATTGCTCTCAGCTCCTGCTCATTCTCGCCGAGACCGAAGCACAGTCCGCCGCCGAGGGGAAGCCGGCCGAAAAGGAACAACACCTGCGGAAAGCCTTGCGGTTTCTCGAACAGGCCCGGCGGCTGGAAGCGCCCTCCCGGGCCTTTCACCTGCGGCGGGCACGCTACCTGAACATGCTCGGCGATCGGGCGGAAGCGACGCGAGCCGAGAAGGCGGCGCAGGCTGCTGCGCTCGACCACGTCCTCGATCACTTCCTGATGGCCGACGAGTTGTATCGTCGCGAGCAATTCGGCGAGGCCATCAAGGAATTCGATCAGGTGCTCGAGCGCCAGCCGGGCCATTTCTGGGCGCAGTATCTCAATGCGATCTGCCTGCTGCGCCGGGGGCGGCCCGCCGAGGCCCGGACGTTGCTCGGCGCCTGCCTGGCCCAGCGCTCCGATTTCGTCTGGCTGTATCTGCTGCGGGGCTTCGCTCACGAGGAACTCCAGGCGTGGGCCGCGGCGGATTCCGACTTCCAGAAGGCCGCGCAACTGCCCCTGGATGACAATGCCCGCTATGTGCTCGCCGTCAATCGCGGGGTTCTGCTCGTCAGGCAGGAGCGATTCAAAGACGCCGTCGCGGAACTGAGATCGGCGATCGAGCGGAAGCCGAACGCGTACCAGGCCTATGTCAACCTGGCCCAAGCGTACCGCCGGCTGGACAAGCCGGACCTGGCCCTCGACGCGTTGGATCGCGCCATCCAGCTCGAGCCCGGGCTGGCCCACCTCTATCGCCTGCGAGCCCGGCTCGACCTGGAACGCAACGAACCGGCCCGAGCTCTCCGCGACTTGGACCGGGCGATCGAGCGCGAGACCACGAACAGCCCGTACGGGGTCGACGACCACGTCGAACGGGGCCGGCTCTTGTTGGACGGCGGGAAGCTCGCCGAAGCGTTGGGCTCATTCGAAGCGGCTCTGGCGCTGCAACAGGGCCATTCGCTGGCGCAGCGCCTGCGGGCGGAGACCCTGTTCCGGCTGGGCCGGTTCGAGCAAGTCATCGCGGCGTTCGACCGCTACCTGGAGGTGGGGAAACCGCTGGAGTCGGTCTATCGAGGCCGAGGCCTGGCGCGGGCCGAGCTAGGCCAGTATCCGGGCGCCATCGACGATTTCACCAAGGCGCTGGAGTTGCGTCCCACCTCGGCCGTGCAGGCCTATCGCGGCTGGACGCATCTGATCGTGGACGCGCCCAAGTTGGCCCTGCGCGACTTCGAGCTGGCCATCGAACTCGATCCCAGGAACGGCGATGCCTACAACGGCCGGGGTTTCGTGCGCGCCGGCCTGGGTCGCCACCGCGAGGCCATTCAGGACGCTGTGGAAGCTCTCCGCCACGGACCGCCGTCGCCGCGATTGCTCTACAATGCCGCCCGGATTTACGCCCAGTGCCCCGACCCCTATCGGCCGCGCGCCCTGGAGTTGATCGAGCAGGCTCTGAGCTTGCTCCCCGCCGACCAGCGTCGGGCCTTCTGGACCAAGCATGTTCGAACGGATGCGGCTCTGGCCGCACTCCGCCGCTATCGATGGTTCCTCAGACTGGACGCCGAGCTGTCCCACGGAAAGTAATTCATGGGTGCTCGAGGGCGAGTTGCGGGCTGGTGCAGTCGACCGCTTCGCCGCTGGTCGTTTCGACTACCGGAGGGGGAGTGGCTCGAACCGCGCACCCTGCTCGCCGTCTCGCCCCTGGATCTGGCTGTGCCCCTGCACTTCGGCGCTCTCAACGATGCGGAAGTGACGCACTTCCTGTCCCTTCCTGACGAGGTCGATCTCTACTCGGTTACGCTCCAAGGAGGCGAGACGCTCGACGCCAGCATCGACGCGCAGCAGGCCGGCAGCGGCCTGGCAAGCCTCCTGCGCATTTTCGATGGGAACGGCACACCGCTGGTCCTGGACAACCAGCAAGGGGGCGACCCGCAACTAAGCTTCCAGGCGTCGACCGCTGGCATCTACTACGTTGGCGTCAGCAGCGCCCCCAACAACAACTACAATCCGACGGTCGCCAACAGCGCCATCCCTGGTGACACGACGGGGCTGTACACGCTGGACGTCAGACTCACGACCGCGGCGCCGCTCCTGCCGGATTTGACAGGCAGCTCCTTCCGGACCGGCGTGGACATGGCCGCACCGGGCGACACGATCCCGATCACCTTCACCGTCCAGAACCGTGGCGGCGCCGACCCCGGCAACTTCCAGGTGCAGATCCTGCTGGGCGACAGCAACATCTTCAACAGTTCCTCGCCGGTGCCGGCGACCTTGACGAGGGCGGACCTGGTGGCGGACGCAACCGGCCGGGACTTCTCGTCGCCGGCCGGCTTCCGCGTGACGTTGCCGGCCGGCCAGCCGTCGGGGCCTGCGTACCTCGGCCTGCGGATCGTGGCCGACCCGGCGGTACCTGAGGCCGGCGTGTACGACAAGAGCGGCGTCCATCGCGGCTCGGACTGGGAGCCGCTCACGGTCGTCACGCGGGTTCCCCCAGGCGCGACCGACCTGTCGCAGGTCGATCCCGGTCTGTTCACGGAAAGCACCGGCACGCTGGGTCCTGACCAGGTGAGCACCTGGTCGTTCGTGGTCAGCAACACCCTGGGCAATGGGGAGTTGAAGGCGGAGGTCGCCCCCACCAGCGGCATGCTCCTTCCCCGGCTGACGCTCTCCGGACCGACCGGCCAGGTGCTGGTCCAGTCGGACAGCGGCCAGATCGTCCAGTCCTTGCAACCGGGGACGTACTTCCTGGCCGTCGCGGTGCAAGCCGGCGCGGGTGCTTACCGGCTCACCACGGCGTTCACCCAGACCAGTCAGCCCTACGCCCCGCTCAGCTCCGGAGCGGGTACCGACTCGGTCGCGGTGGGGGACTTGAACGGCGACGGCATCCCAGACATCGTGACCGCCAACCGAATCGACGACACGGTGAGCGTGTTCCTGGGCAACGACGATGGTACCTTCCGGCCTCCCACGACTTATCGCGTCGGGGCGCGGGTGTGGCATATCACGCTGGCCGACGTGACCAACGACGGCAGGCTGGACATCCTGACTGTGAACAAGGGCGACAACACGATCAGCATCCTGTTGAACAACGGTGATGGGACGTTTCAGCCGCAGATTGTCATCCCCACCGGCACCCGCCCGAGCGATGTGGAGGTGGCCGACCTGACCGGCGACGGCATCCCCGACCTGATCTTCTCCAACTACGCCGACGACACCGTCTCCGTGGCTCTGGGCAACGGCAACGGCACCTTCCAGACACCGACGGTCTACCCCGCCAACCAGGGCGCCGGCTTCGCCGGTCCGGCTGGGATCGCGGTGGCGGACCTGACCGGCGACGGTATCCCCGACCTGATCTATGCTGACTATGTGAGCGGGAACGTGGCGGTGCGGCTGGGCAAGGGCGATGGCACCTTCGGCCCCGAGGAGACGTTCCCCACCGCGGCTGGCTCCCACGAGGTCGCGGTGACAGACCTGACCGGCGACGGCATCCCCGACCTCGTCGTCGTCAACGCCGTCGCCAACGACGTGAGCGTGCTCCTGGGCAACGGCGACGGCACCTTCCAGGCCGAGAAGCTCTACAAGGTCGGCGTGAATCCGTACTCGATGGCGGTGGCGGACTTCAACGGCGACGGCATTCCCGACCTCGTCACGTCCAACCGGGGCGACAACACGGTGAGCGTGCTCCTGGGCAACGGCGATGGCACCTTCGAGCCCGAGGAGACCTTCCCCACCGGAACAACGCCTCGGTCCGTCGCCGTGGGGGACTTGAGCGGCGATGGCCAGGTCGACATCGTCACCTCCAATCTCGGCGACGACACGGCGAGCGTGCTCATGGGCAAGGGTGACGGCACCTTCACGCTCGGGGCCCAGCAATCCGCGCCGGCTCCACCTTCGGCCCCCTTTCAAGTGGTGGTGGCCGACTTGACCGGCGACGGCATCCCCGACATCATCACGGCCAACAGGCCCGCGAACACGGTCAGCGTGCTCCTGGGCAACCCCGACGGGTCGTTCCAGACGAAGGAGACCTATGCCACCGGACAGGGGCCGTTCTCGGTGGCCGTCGCCGACCTCACCGGCGACGGCATCCCCGACATCGTCACCGCGAATTACGAAGGGGCCAGCGTGAGCGTGCTCCTGGGCAACGGCGACGGCACCTTCCAGCCCTACTTCGACCTGCCCGCCGGCAGCGATCCCTACGACGTGAAACTGGCCGATCTGACCGGCGACGGCAAGCAAGACGTCATCGTCACGAACAAGAACGACAATGACGTGGGTGTCTTTCTGAACAACGGCAACGGTACCTTCCAGCCCATGAAAACCTACCCGGTCGCCTCCGGTCCCTACGAAGTCGTCGTGTCGGACCTGACCGGCAACGGCATCCCCGACCTCGTCGTCAGCCACTTCAGCGCGACCGTGGTGGACGTGCTGCTGGGCAACGGCGACGGCACGTTTCAGCCCACGCGCGAATTCCCCGTCGGCTCCCGGCCCTACGGGCTCGCCGTCGCCGACCTCACCGGCGACGGCTTGCCCGACATCGTCACGTCCAATTACCGCAGCGACGACATCAGCGTCCTCTTGAACCAGGGCAACGGAGATTTCGGGCCCCCGCAGACGTATCCGGTGGGAAAGGCCCCCAACGAGGTGCAGGTGGCGGACCTCACCGGCGACGGCAAGGAGGACCTCATCACCGCAAACTACGGCAGCGACGACGTGAGCGTGCTCCTGGGCAACGGCAACGGCACCTTCCAACCCCAGCAGACCTTCCCTGCTGGCACAGGCCCCGCCTCGCTGGCGGTGGCCGTCCTCAATGGCGATGGTCAGCTCGACCTGGTCGTCGGCAATCGCAACTCCAGCACTGTCAACGTGCTGCTGGGCAACGGCGACGGCACCTTCCGCGCGCCGGTCGTCCTGGGCACGGGCAAGGACAAGTATTCCGTGGCCGTGGCGGACCTCACCGGTGACGGCAAGCTCGACATCATCACCACGAAGGAGCTGAAGGACACAGTGACCGTGCAACTGGGCAACGGCGATGGCACCTTCGAGCCGGGTCAGTCCGTGGCGGTCGGCCCTGGGCCCACGGCCGTCGCGGTGGCCGACCTCAACGGCGACGGCCGGCCTGACCTGGTCACCGCCAACTCCAGCGGTGAGGACGTGAGCGTGCTCCTGGGCAATGGCGACGGCACTTTCAGCGAGCAAGAGACGTTTGCCGTGGGCCGGAGCCCGCGCGCGGTGGCGGTGGCGGACCTCACCGGCGACGGCATCCTCGACCTGGTCGTCGCCAACTACAACGACGACACCGTCAGCGTGCTCCTCGGCAAGGGGGACGGCACCTTCCTGCCGCAGGAGGTCTTCCCGGTCGGGGACAAGCCCTATTCGGTGGCCCTGGCCGACCTGACCGGCGACGGCCGCGACGACATCGTCGTCGCCAACTCGGCCAGCGACACCGTCAGCGTGCTCCTCAACCTGGGGGGAAGCAAGAATTCCGTCGACTTCGCGCCCCAAATCACGTTTGCCTCCGGCAGGCAGCCGTTCTCGGTGGCGGTGGCGGACCTCACCGGCGACGGCATCGCCGACATCGTCACCGCCAACGCCTTCGACAACACGGTGAGCGTGCTTCTGGGCAACGGCGATGGCACCTTCCAGCCCGCGCGGACCTTCCCCGCCGGCGCCCGGCCCTACTCGGTGGCGGTGGCCGATTTGACAGGCGACGGCCGGCCCGACATTGTCACCACCAATTACGGCGGCAACACCGTCAGCGTCCTGTTGAATGACGGGGGCGGGACCTTCGGCGAGCCGCAGACCTTCGCCACCGATGAGTCGCCGGTCCAGACCGTGGTGGCGGACGTCAACGGCGACGGCCGGCCCGACCTCGTCACGGTCAACAACCACGATAGTGCGGCCGAGGTGCTGCTGGGGAAGGGTGATGGCACCTTCGAGCCGGCCCCGGCCGGCAGCGGCGTCGGTGTGAGCGATACGCCGTTCCTGGTCGACCTGACCGGCAATGGGATCCTGGACAGCGTCGTCCTGGACAATTCGGGCAACATCCTCTATCGGGCAGGTCTGCCGGGCACTTCCGGCGCCTTCGCCCCGCCCGTGATCCTCAACCCCGGCCGCCCCGCGCGCGCCATCACGGTCCTGCGGATCGGGTCTCAGTTTGCCATCGCGGCCGCCGACGCCCACTTCGACCCCACGCTGTCGAACGGTCGGTTCGTCTTCACCGTTTCGATTTACACGGCCGGCGCCGCCGGCAATGTCTCCTCCCAGCTTGAATATGGACCACCCCCCCAGCTCAGCTCGACGTACACAGCCAGCGAAGGCATTTTCTCCCGCTCTGACGCCTTCGCGACAACGGCCCTGCCGACCAGCCTCGCCGCCGCCGACCTGACGGGAAACGGGCTCGACGACCTGATCGTCGCCAACGCCCTGGACAACAGCGTCACCATCGCCCTGCAGATCTCGCCGGGGCATTTCGCGGCTCCAATCACGGTGCCCACCGGCATCGCGCCGTCGGACATCGCGGTGGCCGACCTGACCGGCGACGGGCTGCCGGATATCATCGTGACCGACCAGGCCTCGGGCGAATTGACCGTACTCCTCAACAATCCCCAGCACTCGTTCACCCAATCTCTGGTCTTCCCCGCCAGCACCGGCCTGTACGGCCTGAGTATGACCTCGGGTCGTCCGGCAGTCAGCTCGTTCGCAGACCCAGTCAGCCTGATCGCGGGCGACTTCATGGGGAATGGCCGCAACGATCTCGCGGTGCTCAATCAAGGGTCGCACAGCTTCAGCATCCTGGTCGCCGACGGGACCGGGGGCTTCACCAGCCCCCAGCTCGGTCTGACCACATCAACCAGTGACGGTTTGAGCATCAATAACCGCCCCGTCGCGATCGTCGCGGGCGACTTCAACCGCGACGGCAAGACGGACCTGGCCGTGCTGATGGAAGACACCGGCCAGCTCTGGATCTATTCCGGGAACGGCGATGGCACCTTCCGCCCCACGTTCAGCATCCCGGTCGGCGAGGATGCCACAGGGCTCACCGTGGTTCCGGGCAGCGGAACTGGTCTGTTGAACTTACTGGTGGGGAACGGCTTCGGCGACGTGCTCACCCTCGTGGGCAAGGGGGATGGAACCTTCCAGATCCAGGGGAGTCGCGTTTCGCTGTCGGTCGTGCCCAATCTGCTGGGCCCCGGTCAGGCCGGCGTGCTCGTCGGTGACCAGGAGAACAACCGCGTCACGGTCCAGGCGCCGTCGGCCAACGGAGATACCTATGCGCCGGTGCAAACTCTCGGCTCCTCCACCGCGACCGAGCCCATGGCGCCGGGCGATGTCGAGTGGGCGTTCCTCGACAGGGGTGCGACCTTGCCCGACGCCTTAGTCGTCAGCACGGGCAGCAACGCCGTGGTGGTCTATCGCACCACGTCGGTCCTCAACGGGGTGCCAACCTTCGCTCCCGCCCCGCGTACCTACTTCGTCGGCACTGCCCCGGCCAGCATCACCGTGGCCGACCTCAACGGCGACGGCATCCCGGACATGCTGATCGCCAACCAGGGCAGCAACGACGTCTCCGTGATTTTCGGCTCCTACGACGCCAGCGGCGATTGGGTGGGCATTCCCGGTCCGCGTCTGAAGTCGGGAGGCGACGGCCCCATCGCGGTGATCGTGCGGGCTCTGAACGGAGACCTTGTTCCGGATCTCGCGGTGGTCAATGGGGGCAGCGGCACCGTGACCGAGCTGCCAGGCGTCGGCGGTGGGTTCTTCGATGACCGGAAGCCGAAGGTGCTGTTCAACCTGGGCGGTGCGGTACTCCAGCCACCCACCTTTGCGGGCGACAGCGGTGTGGGCTTCGCGGTGACAGCCGGTGGGGATCTGGTTCGGTTCGACCTGAACAACCCCGGCGACGGCGCCCGCGTGGTCTTCAGCGGCCAGCAGGTGCTGGCCGCGCAGGCGCTCCCCAGCGGGCAAGTCGTGGTGGCCCTCGCCGGCGGCATCGTCGATATCTTGGTCCCTCACGGCAACGGCTTGAGCGTGGCGTCGGAACTCCTGCCCACGGGCGCGACTCCCGCGCTGCCCAGTGCGATCGAGGTGCTGAGTAAGCCCAGCGGGCTCTTTGATGTCCTGGTCAGCAGCCAGGGCTCCGACACCCTCTCGGTCTTCTCCCTGGCAGGTGCCGCCTCAGGGCCGGTGACCCTGCCCGGGGGTGGTCCGTCGCTGCCTTCGTTCAGCTCGTTCCAAGCCCCTCCGGTCACGGCAACTCCGGTCGTCTTGTTGTCGGCGAACGTGATCGCCACCAGTGGCTCGGTCACGGCGGTCAGCACGAGCACTTCCGCCGCCACGAACTCGGGTTCCCTGTCCGCGGCCGCCACCACGACGGTGGGGTTATCTCTCGGCACGTTCTCCTCGCTGGGCAATGGCTTCGCAACCGGGACCGACGATGCCGTCCTGGTTTCGGTCGACGGGAACACCTACATGAACGTGCCCGTCCTCGGCTTCGGGTCCGAGAATGGAGCGGAAGCCGACCAGGGCGATCGACGCATGCCCTGGCTCTCGACCCGGCTCCCCTTTGGCGACCCCTCTCCCTTGACGCGGTTTGTCATCGGTCTCGACGAGGCCTTGCGGGAGTATCGCGGCGCGGAGGAAGCCCCCCTGCTCCGCAGCAGGGGTCCGGCTCAGGATCCCTGGAACGAGGACCTCTTTTATCGACATCTCCCGGTCCAACGACCGGTCCTCGGCCGGGACAAGGACGATCCGATCCCGGGCGGCAGCCCCGAGGCGACGCGTCCCGACCCGCATCAGCACCCGCTTCCGGATGATCGAGGGGCTCAGGCACGTCCCGGGGACCCACGCATCGATGAACCGGGTGTTCGACCCGCGTCCTCCGCGGCGGGAATCGTTGCCGGATTCAAGGCCCTGGCAGGTCTGCTCACCGCCCTGCTGCTGACGCCGGCCCTGTCCGGATTCGGTTCCCGGGAAACGGAAGAACGCGATGACCGGTTTCCGGCGAAGGCGCGACGCGATGGTGAACAGCGAGCCGAGCCGCCGTCTTGCGAGCCCCATCGATGACCGACGCAACGTCTTCGCCAGTCCACGTCAAGAACGAACCCTGGGTCGAAGTGATCGGCTCGCCGCACTTGTCGACGTGGCTGGCTGAGCAGCAGGTCAGCCTGGCATTCACGACCTACCAGACGGGCAAACTGTTCCTCCTGGGGCGTCACCCCGAAGGCCGACTCGCGGTGGTCGAGCGCACGTTCAACCGCGCCATGGGCCTGTGGGCCGATGGCCAGACCCTCTGGCTGAGCACGCTGTACCAGCTCTGGCGGTTCGAGAACTTGCTCCGGCCTGGCGAACTCTACCAGGGACACGATCGGCTCTATGTGCCGAAGATGGCCAACACCACGGGCGACCTGGATATCCACGACGTGGCCGTCGACCACACCGGCCGCCCCGTGTTCGTCGCCACGAGCTTTGGATGCATCGCCACACTGTCGGAGCGGTCGAGCTTCACTCCGCTCTGGCGGCCGGCCTTCTTGAGCAAGCTGGCTGGGGAGGATCGCTGCCACCTCAACGGCCTGGCCCTGGCGGAGGGTCGCCCGCGCTATGCCACGGCGGTCAGCACCAGCGACGTGGTTGACGGCTGGCGCGACCGGCGCCGGACCGGCGGCGTCGTGCTGGAGATCCCGGAAAGCCGCGTGCTCGCCTCGGGGCTGTCGATGCCGCACTCACCCCGGCTGTACCGGGGCCGGCTCTGGCTGCACAATTCCGGCTCCGGCCACTTCGGCAGCATCGATCCGGGCGGGGGGCGATTCGAGCCGCTGACCTTCTGCCCGGGCTACTTGCGGGGTCTGGCCTTCGTCAACGATTACGCCGTGGTGGGACTGTCCCGCCCGCGTGACGACAAAACCTTCGGCGGTCTGGCGCTGGATGAGGAGTTGGCCAACCGCGCGGCGGACGCCCGCTGCGGCTTGTTGATCATCGACTTACGCAGCGGCAGTGTCGCCCACTGGCTGCGGGTGCAGGGATTGGTGCGCGAACTCTACGATGTGGCGGCGCTGCCCCAAGTTTGCCGGCCCATGGCGCTGGGATTCAAGACGGACGAGATTCAGCGGACCATTGCGATCGGCGAGGACGGATCGCTCTCGTGATGCACAGGGCCATCAGGCCCGAGAGCTGTGATCGATGAACCGCCGCACCTTCGGCAACTCGTGCTCGATGGCTTCGAAGCCGCCAACGGTCATCAGCTTGAAGATGAGCCGGTCGATGTCCTCCTCGATCTGGGCAAGTGCCCGGTCCTGGCCGCCGGACAAGGGCTTTCGCCCCGTGATTGGTTCGGCGTCGGCACCGCCCGCCTTGCCCAGGCGCCTCCGGCGACGCGTCCTGGGGCTTGATGCTCTTGGCCGGACCTTCGCACCTTCAGCCGCACCATTGAGAGTCTCCTGGATTCGGATATGGTTCGTGTGTACACGAACCATATCCCAATTCGGCGGCAACACCGGTAACGGTAGCGACTGTTCCTCAAGCCTGGTCGAACCGTTGTAGGGTGGGTGAAACCCACCACCGGAAGGCCTTGGCGGGCTTGAAGATCGGTGGGTTTCACCCACCCTACAACATCGACTTCCCCAC
>JAJPJC010000425.1 GCA_021324445.1 Isosphaeraceae bacterium | reverse complement strand
GAGGTCTTCACAGCGAAATGCCGTCTCAGAGAACCTCCTTCCAGTCGAGCGCGAGGTTCCGGTAATCTCCGGGCAGGCCCTTCTCGACCTCGTCCGGTGGGTCCGCCAGCGGGCGGATCAGGCTTCGCAAGGAGGATCACCATGTCCATCATCCGCGACACGCCGGCGCCCCCCCGCCCATCGCGCCGGCTCCCCGCCAGAACGATCCACTCCTGAGCCTGTCCGAAGCCGAGCAGAAGCGGCTGGTGCAGGCGTTGGCCCGCATGATCGCGGCGGCCCTCCCACCTGTCCCGAGCGGAAGGGAGGGGGCCGATGATCACTGATCGCGCGCCCGGAGAGAGAAGGGACCCGGTCGGGTTCGGGTCCGAGAAGATCGGACGCCGGCACCATGAGCGCTCGGCGATCGTCTACATCCGCCAATCGACGCCACATCAGGTCCTGCAGCACCGCGAGAGCACGGAACTCCAGTACCAATTGGTCGAGCGGGCAAAGGACCTGGGGTGGGCTGCGAATCAGGTCTTCGTCATCGACGACGACCAGGGGATCAGCGGCTCGGGCAGCGAGGCCCGACCGGGTTTCCAGCGGCTCCTTGCGGAGGTGGGTGGCGATAGGGTTGGGCTGGTGCTCGGCCTGGAGATGAGCCGGCTGGCCCGGTCGTGCAAGGACTGGTATCACCTGCTGGAGATCTGCGGCCTGTTCGGGACCCTGCTGGCCGATCAGGATGGCCTCTACGACCCGGACCTGTACAACGACCGGCTCCTCCTCGGGCTGAAGGGGACGATGAGCGAAGCCGAACTGTACCTGCTCAAGTCGCGGATGCTCCAGGGCAAGCTCAACAAGGCCCGGCGGGGCGAGATCTTCTCCCATCCACCGATCGGTTACATCCGCGACGCCTACCAGGGGATCGCCATGGATCCCGACGAGCAGGTGCAACATGTCGTCCGCCTGATCTTCGCGAAGTACGCCGAACTCGGGACGGTCACCGCCTCGGTCCGTTACCTTCGGCAGCAAGGCATCCTGTTGGGGATCCGGCCACACTACGGCGAGGACCGGGGGAAACTGGTCTGGCGGGAGGCCTGTTCGGGGACCGTCCGGAACGTGCTGCGGCATCCGATCTATGCTGGCGCATACGTATATGGGAGGTTCCAGACCGACCCGCGGCGCAAGGCGCTGGGCGAATCGAAGACCGGCCGCTGGGAGGCCGACCCCAGCGAATGGAAGGTCCTGATCAAGGACCACCTGCCCGCTTACATCACCTGGGAACAATATGAACAAAATCGACGGCGATTGACGCAGAACCGACTCCGCGCGGCGGCCATCGGGCCACCGAGGGAGGGCGCGGCGCTGCTCGTCGGGCTCCTGCGATGCGCCCGGTGCGGCGGTCGGATGTCCGCCAGCTACGGCGGGCCCAAGCGGGATTATCGTTACTCGTGTGACAAGAACCGACTCAAGAACGGCGGCCGGGGTTGCCAGGGCATCGGCGGCACGGCCGTCGACCGGATCATCGCCGAGCAACTCCTCGCGGCGCTCACACCCGCCGGACTGGAGCTCTGCTGCCGGGCCGCCGAGGAGCTCGAACGAGGTCGGGCCGGGGTGCACCGGTACTGGGAGCAGCGGTTGCGGCGTGCGCGCTACGAGGCCCAGGTGTCGCAGCGCCGCTACGAGGCCGTCGATCCGATGAACCGACTCGTCGCCCAGTCGCTGGAGAACCAGTGGGAAGCCGCCCTCCGGGGGCTCCAGGAACAGGAGGAGGCCCACGCCCTCTTCCTCGCGGAGCAGCCCGCGTACCTCAGCGCGGAGGAGAGGACGACCGTGCTGTCCTTGGCCGGCCGGTTCCCGGAGCTGTGGCAGGCCGAGACGACGAGCCCTTCAGATCGCAAGGAGATCGTCCGCCTGCTGATTGAAGGAGCCGAGCTGTCGATGTCTCCAGGCAGCGAACGGTTCGAGGTCCGCATCCGCTGGAAGGGGGGTGTCGAGACCCGGCACGAAGGACGTCGACGGGTACACGGATATGATCAATTGTACAACTACGAGGAGATGTCCGAGAGGGCCCTCGAACTCCGCCGGGACGGGCACTCGCGGTGTCGCACCGCCGAACTACTCGATGCCGAGGGATTCCGCCGGCCGTCGGACGGCGGGGCCTTCACCGCCGAGGCTGTGACCGCGCTGCTATCGCGCCGCCCGGAGTCGCTGGGGTATCATAAGCGGACGAGTCATGCCTGCCACCTGCGGGCCGGCGAGCGCTGGCTGTCGGACTTGGCGGTGGATCTCGAGATGCCGTACGCCAGCCTGCACGCCTGGGTCCGGCGAGGCTGGCTGCGGGCCCGCAAGGTGGAGGAAGCCGCAGGCATGGTGGCCGTCACTGCGGATGCTGAGGAGATGTCGCGCCTGCGCCAGCTTCGTGACCATCGCCGCGAATACCCGCACTATAGTCCGCCGGCGGAACTAACGACGCCGCGGCCCAAGACCTCACGACCGCGCCGAACTCAGAACTGACGTGAAGGGAGACAGCAGAATGCCCAGACAATCGAGGTGGCCTGCTGGGCGCACGCGCG
>JAJPJC010000524.1 GCA_021324445.1 Isosphaeraceae bacterium | reverse complement strand
TTGCTGGGAGTTGGTCCCCTGCGGTTGCCCGGGATTGGCCGGGTTGGCTGCCCCGGGGTTGGTCGGATTCGGATTCTGACCCGGCTGGACCGGAGGTGTACTGCCGTCGCGGATTCCCGGCTGGACCTGGCTGCCCGCCGAGTTCGGGTTGGCATTGGCTTGCGGAGGTCGGGGGTTGTTTTGCGGACCGGTCGCCCCTGGCTCCTGCAAGGCCGGACGCTGCGGGGGATTGGTGGTGCCCTGGTTGGCCCCGGTGTTGGTCGGATTCTGCCCGCTGGTCGGGGGCGTCCCTTGCGGGTTATTGGCATTGGCACTGGGCGGGTTGGTGCCCGCTTGCCCTTGAGCCTGGGCATTCCCGCCATTCTGCGGGGGGTTCGGCCCGGCGCGGTCCTTCAACGCCTGTTCGAGCTTGCGGAGCTGCTCGGGTGTGGGCTGACTCTGACCTTCGCCAGAGCCCCCTGGCTTCTCATCACCGGTCCTGTCCGCCCCGGCCTGACCGGGTGCTCCCTCCTGGTCCTGGCCGGCGGGTTTCTGGGGGTTTGGGTTCTCCGGCCCCTGGCCGGGCTGGCTGGGCGTCGGTTTCTCGGTTCCCGAGGGCGGGTTTTCCGCTTTCTCGCTCTCCGGGGCGGTTTCCTCGGGCTTGGTTTGCGGGGGCGGGGCGTTCTGCTCGCGCTCCTTTTTCTCCCTTTCCTCGAGCTGCTGCTTTTCCTGGGGTGTGACCGGCGCGGTGACCTCGATCACCTGATGCGCGGTGTCGAAGCGGTTGGGGCTGGGGTCGCGGTTGTCCTTGACGGTGAGCCAGTAGGAGATCAGCGAGCCCGGCTTGACGTGGAACTGGGGCAGGTCGAGGGTCTCGACGGCCCGGAACTCGGCCCGCGGCGGCTTTCCCTCGAGCACGTTCTTGGAGACCAGCGTCTCGGTCCCGAGGGTGACGTGAAGCGTCGCATCCCGGAAGCCGTGATCGTCGTTGCCGGCCATCTCCAGGTCGACCTTGACGTTGGCGGGGACCTTGACGGATGGGCGATCCGGCCGGATGAACCGGGCGGTCGGCGGGCGGTCCGGCAGGGCGACGATATCGTAATTGACCGGGTTGGGATTGATCTGGCCGCCGGTCGTCCGGAAATCGATCTTGTACGTCCCGGACTTCTTGACCACGAACTTGCCGGTCAAGCGCTGGGGCTCATCCGAGGCAACCTCCATCGGAGCCGGGTTGTCGTTGGAGAAGTTGATCGTGGCGCGTTGGGCCGGCATGTTGGTCTGGGCGTGGACCGTGACCTCTGTGCCCTCGATGGCCTCGAAGCTCCCCCCCTCCACGCCGAACCGCGGCTCGACGTTCGTATACTTGGGAAACTCCAGGTCCAGCGCGATCGCGGTGACGGTCGGCGCCGGCAGCACCTCGAGGTGGTAGAGCCGGGATTCGGCGTCGCCGGCGGTCAAGTAGTAGTCCAGGCTCTGCTGGAGGTTGGTCAGCGTGACCTGCCAGGGATCGTACATGTTCCGCCCCGGGGCGAACTCCCGCACAGCGTAGAACTTCCCCTGGTCGACGCTGTAATGGAGCAGGACCTTCTCGGGTCGAATCCCACCGACGTGGACCTCGAAGGGGACGTGCGCGCCGGCGACGACTCGCGACAGCTTCTCGTCGTCGCCCGGCTTGATGTTGCTGAGCTGCGTGTTGGTCGGCCGGACGATGTCGGCGAGGAAGGCGCGTTTGATCGAGTCGTAGCTGTTCTTGGGGGCGAAGGCCCAGTACAGGCAGAAGACGACGACCACGGCGAAGAACGTGTACGCGGCCTGCATCAGCCGATGCTGGTTCACCGCCCCCTCGACATCGACCTGAGTCAGGTCCGTGACGGCGCGCGACTCCAGCGCGGCCAGCACCGTGGCGGGCAAATCCCCGCGTTGCCGGCGCAGCTCCAGGTAATTGATCAGGCTATTCTTGAACGAGGTGTCGGAGTCCTCGATCGTCTTGGCGGCGTAAATCTCGTTGACCCGCCGCGCCAGCGGGACCAGGATCCGCAGCGCCGCATAGATGCCCGCGCCGGTCAACCCCGTCACCAGGATCACCCAGCGCAGCGAGAACGGCATCCCCACGACGTGATCGATCACCACTTCGAAGAACAAGACGCCCAGGAACGCCACGACGAGCGTCACGCACGCCGTCATGACGTCAGTGAACTTGATCCGCTTCCGCGTCCGCTGCAACTGGTGGTCGATGAACTGCTCGTAATCCAGTAGCTTGCCATACGGTTGCGTTTGCATCCCCGTGCTCATCACGCAGACTCCTGGCGCGGAACTGGCCGTGCTCGTTGACAAGTGCGTCTATTATACGCCCCCCCGCGCGGAAAAGAACGAAGGAATTCGACAGTTCGCGCCGATCCCCACCGCGAGGCGGGATCGCGGTGGTGACCACCGCACGGGAGTGCGTGGTTGGGACGGGACGACCCTCCTCCCACCTCGGGCGTCAGCCCGATCCCACCCGCGGATCGCACGGACGGGCGCGGCTGGAGGGCCGCCGGCCCCGTCCGAACCCCGTTCTGACGAACGGGGTCACGGTGGGGATCACCGCGATGTCTCCGGACTTCCTCTCGGTTTCTCTCTGCGGTCTCCGCGGTCTCCGCGGTGAGTCTCTCGGTGCCCGAGCGTGCAGGACTTTCCTCGGAGCTGAGATCCCACCCGCGGATCGCACGGACGGGCGCGGTTGGAGGGCCGCCGGCCCCGTCCGAACCCCGTTCTGACGAACGGGGTCACGGTGGGGATCACCGCGAGGTCTCCGGACTTCCTCACAGATCCGGACCACGATCAGCGACGCGCCCATGCGTCTAGGCAGCCATGATATCGCGCGGGTATGATAAAGAAACGAGATGGGGGCTTCCGTCGTGACGAGGTTGGGCTCTCGACTCGGATGAGTTAGCCTGATGAGGCGACCCGCAACAGCCTTTGAGCCCCCGAATGGGGGCGAGATTGCACTCGTCCTGGGGGCGTCGGCTCCGGGACTTTTCGTCGAGATCGCGGCGCATGTCCCACGACCGTTTCCTCAGGCCGGCCGACCCAGGCGCCGGCAACGTGGATTCCTCCAACCCGCACTTCGTCGGCCGGGTGGCCGAGCTGGGGCGTCTCCGGGAGAGCCTGGTCCAGCCCGGGACGATCGGCGTCGTGACCTCTGTGGGCGGGCTGGCCGGCCTGGGCAAGACGGCGGTGGCCCTGGAGTATGCCCACGCCTACGCCCAGGAGTACGGTGGCGGCTGCTGGCAGGTTCGTTGCGCGGGCCGCGCCAACCTCCGCGACGCGATGGCCACGCTCGCCCCGGCCCTGGGCATCGATTTCGCCGACGCGGCCAAGGTCGATGGCGAGCTCCAGTTCCAGCGCATCCTCGCCGAGCTGCGCCACCTGGCTGAGGCCCACGAGCCGCATCGCTGCCTGCTGGTGCTCGACAACGTCGATCAGCCGGCGTTCCTGGACCCTCGGCAGCCCCATCGCCTGCCTGCGGCCGACTGGCTGCACGTCATCGCCACCACCCGGTTGGCTGAAGACCAGCTCCTGGGCATTCAGAACCAGCGCGGCGTTGTGGCAGTGGACCGGCTCCCGGCGGATGCCGCGCTGGAGTTGATCGAGGGCTACCAGCCTGGTGGGGGATTCCGCGATGCCGCCGAGCGCGGCGCGGCGGTCGAGATCGTGCGGCTGCTGGGCGGGTTCACCCTGGCGGTGGAGACCGCGGCGGCGTTCCTCGGTCAGTTCGCCCCCGAGGCCACGTGCGCCCAAGTCCTCGACCGGCTGCGAGCGGAGGGCCCTGGCGAGCTGCCCGGGGCGACGGGCGTGGCCGCCGAGCGGGAGCGCTCCCAGGAGAAAAGTCTGGGGGCCGCCCTGGCGCTGACGCTGGAATGGCTGGGCAATCCGGAGCGGCGGGCCCTGGTCCTTGCGGCACTGCTGCCGGCGGATCACGTGCCGATGCCGTGGCTGCGGGCCCTGATGGCGGAGCAGTTCCCGGCCCTGGGCCGGGATGCCGAGTCCGCGGATCTCGACACGCCGCAGGACTGCTTGCAACGGCTGTTCGGCCTGCGGTTGCTCCAGCCCACCGCGGTGCGGGAGCCCACCGGCGCACCACGAGTGGCGCGGATGCACCGGCTGGTGCAGAAGCTGGTCCGGCAGCAAGAGTCGGTCCTGGTCGAGATCCTCGAGCCGGCCTTGCTCAACCACGTCAAGGCGCGGGCGCAGTTCCTCTGGGACGCCGGGACAGCGCCGGAGCATCGCTGGGAGCTGGCGCCGCTGGCCGCCGCCGCGTGGCAGTGGCTGGAGCCGGGCCGCCCGGACGGCGCCTACCTGGCCCACCAGGCGGCGCGTCCCCTCTTCGAGCTGGGCCGGTTCGCCGAGGCCGAGACCCTGCGCCGGCGATCGCTGGAGCTCTTCGAGCAGAGCCTGGGTCCGGACCACCCCAATGTCGCCTCCGCGCTGAACAACCTGGCGATGCTGCTCCGGGCCACCAACCGAGCGGCCGAGGCCGAGCCGCTCTACCGGCGCGCGCTGCTGATCACCGAGCGGAGCCTGGGCCCGGATCATCCCAAGGTCGCCGCGTGCCTCAACAACCTGGCATCCTTGCTCGGGGACAGCAACCGGCCCTGGGAGGCCGAGCCCCTCTTCCGCCGCGCCCTGGCCATCGACGAGCTCAGCTACGGTCCGGACCACGCGGCCGTGGCCATCCGCCTCAACAACCTGGCCCAGTTGCTCCGAGCCGTGAACCGGCCGGTGGAGGCCGAGCCCCTGTTCCGCCGGGCCCTGGCCATCGACGAGCGGAACCATGGTCCGGACCATCCTCGCGTCGCGACCCACCTCCACAACCTGGCGATGTTGCTCCAGGCGGCCAATCGCTCCGGTGAAGCCGAGCCCCTCTTCCGCCGCGCCCTGGCCATCTGGGAGCACAGCCAGGGCAAGGGCCACCCCAAGGTCGCCGCGTGTCTCCACAACCTGGCGGAGCTGCTCCGGGCTGCGAACCGCTTGGGTGAGGCCGAGCCCCTCTTCCGCCGCGCCCTGGCCATCGACGAGCGGAGCCTTGGTCCGGACCATCCCGACGTCGCCCGCGACCTGAGCAACCTGGCGGCATTGCTCCTGGCCACGAACCGGCCAGTCGAGGCCGAGCCGCTCCTCCGCCGCGCCCTCCGCACGCGCGAGCGGACTCTGGGACCGAACCATCCCGGCATCGCGCGGGACCTGAACAATCTCGGCGAGTCGCTTCGAGCCACCAACCGGCCGGGGGAGGCCGAGCCCCTCTTCCGCCGCGCCCTGGCCATCGACGAGCGGAGCCTTGGTCCGGATCATCCCGACGTCGCCCGCGACCTGAGCAACCTGGCTGAGGTGCTCCAGGCCGCCGGCCGTTTGGTCGAGGCCGAGCCCCTCTTCCGCCGCGTGCTGGAGATCTGGCAGCGCAGCCACGGCCCGGTCCATCCCGAAGCGGCCACCACGCTCAACAACCTGGCGGTCTTGCTCCTGGTCACGAACCGGCCGGTGGAGGCCGAGCCCCTCTTCCGCCGCGCCCTGGCCATCGACGAAGCGATGCTCGGCCCGGACCATCCCAAGGTCGCCATTCGCCTCAGCAACCTGGCTCGGCTGCTCCGGGCCACCAGCCGGCGGGCCGAGGCCGAGCCGCTCCTGCGCCGCGCCCTGGCGATTGACGAGACCCGCTCCGGCCCGGACCATCCCCGCGTGGCCACGGACCTCGATCACCTGGCCTCGCTGCTCAACGAGACCGGCCGGCCGGCGGAAGCCGAACCCCTTTGCCGCCGCGCCCTGGCGATCTGGGAGCGCAGCCAGGGCCCGGACCATCCCAAGATGGCCGCGACGCTCAACAACCTGGCGACCGCCCTGATGGCCACCAACCGGTCGGCTCAGGCCGAGCCCCTCCTCCGCCGCGCCCTGGCCATCGACGAGCGGAGGCACGGTCCCGACCATCCCGAGGTCGCCCGCGACCTCAGCAAACTGGCCCAGGTGCTCCTGGCCACCAACCGGCCGGTGGAGGCCGAGCCCCTCCTCCGCCGCGCCCGGGCGATCTGGGAGCACAGCCCACACCCGGACCACTTCGCAATGGCCACCACGCTCAACGACCTGGCGGCGTCGCTCTTGATCACGAACCGGTTGGACGAGGCCGAGCCGCTGACCCGCGGGGTCCTGGAAATCTTGCTCAAGCTCACCAAGGCGACCGGCCAGGAGCATCCCAATCTCGCGCATAGTATTAATAATTATGCTTATATCCTCGCGGCCAGGGGTCGGAGGCCGGAGCAGATCGGGGCGCAGCTCGACGAGCTGGGCCGGGCGTTCGACATCGATCTGAAGCGCATCATGCAGCGCGATCGCGTCCCGGTACCCGCGGGCATGCAGACGACGGCGGCCCTGGCTGAGGCGGCCCCCGAGGCTCCTGTCGCGAACGCCGCGGAGGCGTTGCAGCGCGGCGAAGCCTGCCGGGTCAAGGAGCAGTGGGGCCCGGCGATCGACCATCTGACCACGGCGATCCGCCTCGACCCTACCCTTGCCATCGCCTATTTCAAACGCGGCAACATCCTGTTCAGGCTGGGTCGCCTCGACGAGGCGATCGCCGACTATACCGCGGCGATCCGCCTGGAGCCGAACAACGCCGCGTACCACAATAACCGGGGACGTGCTCGCTTCGAGGCGAAGCGTTTCGACCAGGCGATCGCCGATTATGACGAAGCCCTGCGGATCGACCCGCGCCTGGCCATCGCCCACTTCAACCGCGGCCTCGCCCGCGAGGCCCTGGGAAACCGGGAACAAGCGCTCGATGACTTCGCCCACTGCGTCGAGCTCGATCCCTCCAACGCGACGTATCGAGATCGGCTCGATGACGCGAGCCGTCAGCGTGGATGAGCTGCCGGGAGCGACTTCCGCCGGTGTGGTATCGGCCCGGGGACGGGCTGTGAGAATGGTTGGACTTCACACGCGTTTGGACCTAGAATGCTCGCAAAGAGCCGGGTGAGCATGACGGCGGGAGGACGACTCGGGAGAACGCGCCATGCGTCGCAGTCAAGGTCCGCTGGTTGCCACGCCGGTCATTCTCTCGCTCTTCCTCGGAACCATGGGGGCGCCTACGAACGCCGGAGGTCCCGATCATCGACTCATCGTCTTGACCGTGGAGCGCGAGGGGGTCGCAGGGATGACCGGTCTTGAGTGGACGATCTGGGCGGATGGTCACTGGACCGGTGAATACCTCAGACCAGGAAAGTCGGGGGTGCAGCGCGAACGTCTGGCCGAAGGAACGCTCCAGGCCCAGCAACTAAGAACCGTGTCGGAGGCGATCGGCCACGCGGACTTCGCAAGCCTGCCAAGCTGCATGGGCGAGGCACCCCCGGTGAACGCCCAGCGCCATTCTCTGGAAGTGAATGGAAAACGCGTCACGCTCCTGGGCGTCTCTTCGCGAGGACGTCGTGACCTGGCGAAACAGATCAAGAGGCAATACGGAAACGGAAGGGAAATGGGCCAGGAGGTCCGGCGATTCCTGGATTTGATGCAGGCCGTCGAAACCGCGGTCTCGGGCGATCGCTGACCTTGTCCTCCTCGTGTAAGCCGGAACGGGTGGTGCAGGAACGCGGTGACGCGTCGTAGGATTCCGAGGCTATTGCTCCGCCACTGCGGCGTAGTCGAGACCGCTTTGAAGCGCGGGCTCGAACAGTCCCTCGTACCACTGGGCCAGCCAGCGGATCTTCAGAAGCTTGGGCGTCTTGAGACCGAGTCGCAGGGCTTCTTGGCTATCGAGGCGCGCCGCGTAGTAGTAATGGTTCTCGAATTCCAGTTCCGCCCGGAGCACCCGGATTTCCGGAAGATCCGGCGCGCGCTGGATCGCGTTATCCAGGTCGTCAAGGATCATCTTGCCACTCAGAACCCTTCGCCGGAGCGAGGACCTCGCTCGCTCGAGGTACGGACGATAGTCATCGGGATATGCGCGGATGGCGGCCGACAGGGTGGCGTACGGAGATTGACCGTTGGTTTCCTGCCGGGCGGCGGTTTCGAGCAGTTCCGTCAACGGCGGGACCCGATCCTTCGGGCCCGCCCTGACCGGGACGTCCGGTCTTCGGCCGGCGACACCCCGCTGGCTCACCGTCAGCCCGGCCCACTCGTACGGATCCGCATCGGGGCCATGCTTGGAGAGGTAGGCTCGCTTGGCCCTCGTGAGGGCCAGGCCGGGATCGAGCGGCTCGCCACGCTGACGCGCGTTCGCCAGCTCCTGGAGCAGACGGCCGCCGATCTCCGCCGTGGGACCATCCGGGATCTCGCCGAGGGTGCCGATCACGGCCGATGCGCCAGCGATGTGAAATGCCTCGCGCAGGGTCACGAGGGCGTCCGGGCCGGCCGGCGTGAGCGGCTCTGGTCCGGCAGCGGTCTCGCACGCCAGCAACATGACGAGGTTCGTCCCGCGCAGGTCCGTGGCGAGGATGTCAAGCGCGGAGACCCGGGAGGTCTTGTTTTCGCTGTCACGCAAGGTGCAATCTCTCCAGGGATTCGGCGCGACGGACGGAGGGGGATCGAACGAACAGCCGTCGGCGTCCTGGTCCAGGTGCTGGGGCCCGAGCGCTCCGGCCACGGGGACGGCGCGGCTCAGTCCATGCGTATTCACGATCAGCATCGCGGGGCGGTTCAACGTCAAGAACTGGTCCGCGAACCGCAGATCATCCACGTCGAGAGACCTCGGGGTACGGCCGGTCAGCCGAGTGAGTGCCGCGCCGGCGACGGACCGGTCGATCCAGGTGCCCTTCCCGCGTGCAGGGGTGACGAAAACGGGAGCGGAGAGATCGCCAGCCCTCTCGGTCGCCGCCAGGATCCGGCGGCCGGTCGTGACGTACCGAATGACCTTTCGTTGGACGATGTACTCGTCACGGATCGGGTCGCGAAACGCCTCCCAGGCGATCGACCACCACGAGTGCTGCGGGCTGATCCACCACTGCTGGGCTTCGTCGAGCTTGGCTTGCTCCCAGAGCTTCTGGAATCGCGCCTGTCTCAGCGTGGGTTTCCAGAGGAGTCCCATCTGGGCATTCAGGGCGAACTCGCTTTCGTACTGGGCGGGATCACCCAGATCCACCACGACCACTGCGGGATCACGTCCGAGCGGCCGGATGACCCAGGCCACGTCTTGATCGCGCGCGGGCGCACGAGGGCCGGCCGCCGGTTGCAGGCGATCGGGAACCCGAAAGATATCGATCAAGATCCCATCGTCGGGGAGTGCTCGACGCACGTCCTCGAGCTGCACACCCGTCAGGAAGGGGGCCCGCACCGAGATCTCGGCCATGCGCCGTGCGATCAGGAAATCGAGCTCTGACTCACGCTCGAACTGCTCTTGTTTCGGGTCTGAGGTGTTCGTCAAGGCACGGCGCAGCTCGCGGAGTTCCCGCAGGGGACCGTCGATGTCATGAAGTCGGGCGGGGTTCAGGTCCCGGACTCGATTGATGGTCTGGTAGCGCCCGGCGAGCCATTCACCTCTGATCGATTTCTCAGCGAGCAACCACTGGGCGGTCGCCTCGCGAAAGCGGGCCTGGTCGGGCCGGACCCGGACCAGGGACAGGGCATGCGGAAGCGAATCATCGCTGTCGCCTCCCAGATAGCGCGAAAGGCTTTCCTCGGAGATCGCGAACGAGATCGATTGGATCGAGGCTCTCTGATACGCTCGAGCCAGTCCCCAGGCAGCCAGGGCGGCATCCCAGTCGCCGGCGCTGGCCGCCGTTTCGGCTTTCTGGACGTAAAACGCGGCGAGGGCCATGGTGTTGGGACTGGCCGGCGACTGGTCATCGAACGACAGACTGTACAGAGCCGCCCCTTCGGTAAGCTGCTGGATTCCCCTTGTGATGCTGTCTCGCAGCGCGTCATCCCGGGGAGCCAGACCCGCCAGAAATGCGTCGGCGTCGCGCTGGCGACCGCATCGCTTCAGGAGGTAGCAATAGGTCGAGATCAATGTGGGCGCTTTCGCGCGGATTTCCGGTTGATCGAGGTGCTTCCGCACGTAGGCGGCGGCCGTTGCCGACCGGGACAGAGCACACGCCAGGTCGGCGGCATCGGCCGGCCGATAGCGTTCGCCCTGACGGGCGCGAAAGAGGGCGTAGTTGTGAGCGCTGACGGCATACTGCCGTGAGGCCAGGCCCCAGTTCAGGCGGTCGAGGGCCAGGGTTTTTCCCGCGAAATAACGCGCGCGGGCAAAATCGCGCAGGAGCGAAGCAGCCTGGGCAACAACCGCGTACGCTTGAGAGATACCCGTATTGTCCTTCTTCCATACGCCCTCGTACAGTCGCCGGCTTTCGTCGAGATAGCCGATGGCGCGGCCCGCATCGAGCATGTCCACATACGTCGTTCCGAGCTCATAGGTGCTTTCCGCGAGCGTCACGTCGTCGGGTGAGGCCAGATCGCGGTCGATCGAAACCGCCGTCGAAAGGCGTCCCAGCGCCGTGGCGAAGTCCTCGAGCGCCCCGGTGGCCATGGCCTTCCGGTGGGCGGCAACGCCCTCTCGGTAGGCTTTCCGGCGCTCCTGAAAACGGTGGTTCAGCTCGCCGAACAAGAGCGCATCACGCCGGGCCTCGGCGACCCGGCCCAGGCGCCGGAGCACTTGCGCCCGGACGTTGTAAGAGATCCACTGGCGGGGATTGATCGCCAAGGCCGAATTCAGATCGCGAAGCGCCTCCGGATAGCGCTCTCGGTCGAGCAGGCTCACCGCGCGATCGTTGAGGGCCTCGGTATTGCCGGGGAAGCTGCGGATCGCTTCCGTCAGGTCGGCCAGTCGGCCCTCGGGTTGGTCGAGGGCCATCTCCACCAGTGCGCGGAATTGATAGTACCTGGACAAGGTCCGGTCCCGCGCCGTGGGAGCGGGCTCCTGCCGGGTCGGGGATACGCTACTCGCGCCGGGCCGGGAACGGAGCAAGATCGCCCGGTTCAGGTCGTCCAGTGCCTCGGGATATCGCTCCAGGTTGATCGCGCAAATGGCCCTGCGATAGTAGGCTTCGTCGTTTCCGGGCGCGGACCGAATGACCCTGCCGAACTGGTCCCGGGCGTCCTGGTAGCGCCCTTGATTCATCAGATCGCCACCCAGCGTCAAGCCGATGCGGATCGGGTCGTCTGGTGGGGTCGGCGACTCCTGGGCGGCTCCGGGAGGGACAATGGTGAGGGTCAGCAGGCCGAGCAAACAACGCACCAGGCAACCGGACATGACGACATTCCTCGCCGAAAGGGACTCGACTCACTCGGGTGTCTCTGACGGGTGGTCTACTCCCCGACCAGCGCGGCAATCTGTTGCAGGCTCTCCAGGTCGGTAGGCTGAGCCGGCCGGGGCAGCTTGCGCGAATCGGCAGCCGCCGCGAGTTGGTGGAAGTACGTTCCACCCGCCTGGTGATCGACATAGAACGACCAGATCACGGCTTCGGGAATACTCTGGGGATTGAGCTGCGCGGCGCCGAGAATGAGGTGGCGAGCCACGGCGAACGCCTGGTCCTCGTTGCCGTTGAACTTCGATTTCAGCTCGCGCGTCAACTGCCAGACGAAGCCCGCATAGGCCTGTCCGATCGTGTGGGGCTCGGTTTCACCCGTCACGGGCCACCGGACGACTTGCTTGTTGTCGCGCAGGTGCTGGTTCGGACCGTGGAAGTCGCGGCCGACCAGGCTCCCCCGGGTGATGAGCATCGATAGGGCGTCGCCGAACCCTTCGCTGTAGGCCTTGTCCATGATTCCCTCGAACTGTTCATCGACGGCATGGCCATATTCATGGAATACGATCTGGGCGTAGGCCGTGTTGACGCACTGGCGCGGCGGGGTGGACGCGCGGAAGAAATTGAGCGAGCGCGTCGGCGGGTCCCAGAACGCGTTGCATTCATCGTCCACGTTGACGTGGGTCGGGATCACGTTCAGGATCGTGGGATTGTGGGGAAGGAAGTCGTCGACGAAGAGTCGCGCCTGGGTGATCCAGTGGAATGCGCTCACCTGAGAGAGGTGGAGCTCGGTGCTGCCCGGGAAGATGCGTTGATTGCCACTGGTCTGGGGCTGGAGGGCTCCCGCCGGGGCGGCGTCGTTGCGGATCTCGCAGAACGGACCGTGCAGCGCGTCCGAGAAGACCATCCCGGCGGCCTTCGTGAACTCACCGTTCTTGTCGCTGATGATCGAGGTGCCCGCGGCCGTACCGACGTTCAGGAACGCGAGCGGTCCCTGTTGCGACTGACCGAGCGGGCTGTCGCTCAGCTTCCAGTAGCTGCCGACGACGGCATCCCGCTGGATCAGGTCTTCCTTGGCGAGGATGCGCGGTTCGCCCCTGGCGGCGATCCAGTACCGCCGGGAGAGGGCCCGGGTTCGTACATTGATTGGCCGCCGGATGAGAATGGTCCAGGCGAGCAGCGGATGACCCCCCTCATCGACGTAGATCTCTTGATGCACCGGCAGATACACCCGATCGACCTGAAGATCCACCAGGCCCGTTTCGGCCGTGGCGTCATGCAGGGCGATTTGCTCGGCGGCCGGTTGCGAGACCGTGGCCTGAAGTGTCGGGACCTCGTCGGGATTCGGCATGTTGCGGTTTCGGACGAAGAGGATCCGGCGTTGGTTCCCGTCGACGCGCACCAGGGCGGACTGATGGGTGAGCCGCGAGAACTTGACGCTTGCGACCCCCAGAGAGAAGTTGAACTTGTGCAGCGTTGGCCCCGGGGCGGCGATGGGTGCCTGAACGAGGGGAAGGACCGTCGAAGCCGTCGTGCCCGGCAGCAGCACGATGCCGTTCTTCAAGCGTGCCTTGGCGTCGGCGGATTGATACAGCACGTTGCTGATGGCGCCGGGGCTCACCTGGCCGGGTCCGGCGGCCAGCGTGTTCAAGAGGTTCGGATCGATGGTCGGCGCGTAGAACGTCTGGCGGATCGACCGGCCCGTGATGTAGGCGGTCTGGCGCGGGTCGCGATCGGCGGCGCCAGCGGTGCGGAGACTCAAGGACGTGAAGAATCCCACACTGACGATCATCAACCTCAATCGATTCATGGCGGCCTCACCGGGCTGAACGGACGATCCTGGACCGGAATCCCGGGCGCGTCCTTGCTGGAAAACGCGGCGCCGGGCGCGTGCGAACGATCCATGGGAGTATGGGCACGGTGGGACATGATAAGCTGAATGTCTCCCGCGATGCAACAATGCTCCAGTCGCCGACGGGGTGTCGGGGCGTCGTGCGGATCCGGATCTGGTTTCGAGTGTCGGGAAGGCGATGGCGAACGCCTCGACGCCGGCGACCGAGGGTCAAGAGGGGGCAGACGTCTCTGCCGTTCCGGGTTCGGCCCGCCCTACATTCCTAGCCGCCGGGCATTGCCCTGGCGGATCGCCTCGGCCTGCTCCGGGGCCAGGGCCGACTCCTTCAGCTTCAGATGGGCCGACTCGGCGTGGAAAAACGGTGCGTGGGAGCCGAACAGCAGGTGGTCGGCACCGACCTGGGCGATCAGCCGCTCGAGCCCGGCCAGGCCTTCCAGCATGGCGATGTCCACCCAGATCCCGCCGGTCGCGAGCAAGCGTTTCAACGGCTCGCCGCGCAGGTTGCCCAGCGCATTGAGCAGGACGACCGGCGGCCGCGGCTCGCGGGCGAGCAAGCCAATCAGCGGGGCCGGATGGGTCGTCGGCAATCCCTTCAGGAGCGGGTTGAGTGTCCGCTCGTCCTCCATCTTGAGGGCGATCTGGACGATCAGCTTGCGCCGGGCGGCCTCGCCCAGCAGCTCGGCGCAGGCCGGATGATCCAGGGCATAGCCGTGGTAGTTGGGATGGAGGCGGATGCCGGGCATCCGGTGGTCGTCCTGGCAGCGGCGAAGGTCCTCACGCCAGTCGGGCAGGAGCGGGTTGACCGCGCCGAAGGGCCGCAACAGGCCCGGTCCGTGCATGCGGCAGGCTGTCACCAACCGCTGGTTCACCGCGGCGAGGTCGTGGTGCAGCATCGCGTCGAAGCTGCCGGCCCAGGCCTCGATCACGCCCAGGCGCTTCAGCCGCCGCACCAGGGCCGCGGGCTCGTCATCGGGGAGCCGGCGGAATGGCCAGTGCCCGAGCCAGACATTCACGTCAATCATGGCTCATCAATCCTTCCTCGATGGCGCCCTGCACCTGCTCGATCAACAGCGGATGCGAGGATGTCGGGGCTCCGCTCGGCTCCAGAGCGCCTTGCGAGCCAGCCACGCTTGTGGAGCGGCGGCAGGCGGACTGGCTCGAGCACGATCCTGGGGAATCACGGCAGCCAGCCCGTCTCAAACCAGAGGAGTCGAGCTTGCAGACGCAACTCGCCGTTGAGATCCAGCACCGCGATGGTGGCCCTGCCGATCGCGGTCTTCCCAAGAAGATGCTGTTGGTCGCTCGACCAGCGAAAGTGCGCGTTCCAGTCATGCCTGCGCGGATGAAAGAGAGGAGCTTGACGACCTGTACGCGGATCGGTCCCCTGGGTTTTGTCTCCCTTGGCGAGGTTACATGAGGCACAAGCCAGCGATCGGTTCGAGACCGCGTTCGATCCTCCTCGGGACTCGGGATAACTGTGATCCAGGTGGAAACGATAGCCACAAACCGACTGGGGGGCGCGGCAATACTCGCAACGGTATCCGGCTCGAGTCTCGATTCGATCCCGGAGCTCATCGGGTGAGAGAGTCTGACGGTTGCGTCGTCGCGTCAAGACGTTTTCTCACTTCCGTGCATCGCGGACAAAGTCCGATGCTGACCCGCGAGTTTTCGCGCGTTGCTCAGAGCGATCTCCTCGGCCTCGCGGACCAGACCCCGCAATTCCCGGTGCTGGGCTGGCGTCAGACGACCCTCGTTATTGCCGTCCATGAGCTTGTCCAACCGCTGCTGCTTCGCCAGCGAGAGCCGTCGAATACGAGGCGCTGCCTTCTCGAAGGCGATCAGCCGGGATAGCGGCACGTCGCAGACCTGACAGATCATTCCGGCGACGCGCAGGTTAAGCCGCTCGAGCGGTTCGTCGTCTTTGATGAGGCGGTAGAGCGTCTTCGAATGGACGCTCAATCCCTGCGCTTCCAGCCGTCGGCGCAACTCCGGCACACTCATCCCGCGTTCACCGAGGACGCGTTTGAGCTGAGAAAAGGCCTGGACCATCATGGATTCCCCTTTCCGGGGATCTTACCAGGACGATGGTCAATGCGGAACACCCGGATTCCCGGTGCTTCACCCCAGTCGTGCGGCGATCGTCTTCACGGCCTGCTCCAGCGCCGCGGGGATCTGATCGGGCAATTTGCCGCCGGCCTGGGCGAGGTCGGGTCGTCCGCCGCCGCCGCCGCCGACGAGCGGCGCCACCTCCTTGAGCCAGTTGCCGGCGTGCAGCCCGGCCTCGACCAGGTCGCGCGACAAGCCCGCGACGAGCTGGACCTTCCCCTCGGCGGTCGAGGCCAGGAGCACGGCCAGGCCCTTCTCCCGCTTGCGCCGCAGGACGTCGACCCACTGCCGCATCTCGTCCGGCGTCGCGGCCCCGACCGCCCGGACGATGACGGCGGCCCCGCCGATGTCCTGGGCCGCGGCCAGCAGGTCGTCGGCCGAGGCGCCCGGGCCACCCTCGGCGCGGCGCTGCGCCACTTGCTTCTTGAGGGCCTTGATTTCCTCGAGCAGGCCCGCCACTCGCTCGCCGACCTGGCCGGTCGGGACGCGGAGCGTCGCGGCCAGCTCGGCGAGCACCTCTTCCTCCTGGCGGACATAATCCAGCGCGGCCTGGCCGGTCAGCGCCGTGATCCGGCGGGTCCCCGAGGCGACCGACTCCTCGCCGATGATCTTGAACAGGCCGACCTGCGCGACGTTGTCCAGGTGCGTGCCGCCGCAGAGCTCGCGGGAGAAATCCCCCATCTGCACCACCCGGACGATGTCGGGATACTTCTCGCCGAAGAGGGCCATCGCGCCCTGCGCCTTGGCCCGCTCGATCGGCATCAGCGACCAGGTCACCGCGGCGGCCGAGAGCACGGTCTGATTCACCAGCTCCTCGATCGCGGCCAGACGGTCGCGGCCGACCGCCTTGGGATTGGCAAAATCGAAGCGGAGCCGGTCCGGCTCGACCTTGCTCCCGGCCTGCTGGGCGTGCTCGCCCAGGATGGTCCGCAGCGCGTGGTGCAGCAGGTGGGTCGCGGTGTGGGCGCGGCGGATCGCCGCGCGGCGCGGGGCGTCCACCTCGGCCAGCACCTTCTCCTGGACCGTCACCCGGCCCTCGACCATCTGGCCCAGGTGCAGGACGAATTCGTGGTCCTTCTTCGTGTCCAGCACCTGGAAGGCGAAGTGCTCGCCCCGGATCATCCCGGTATCCCCCACCTGCCCGCCGGCCTCGCCGTAGAACGGGGTCTGGTCCAGCACCAGCGCCAGCGAGGCCCCGCCGTTGGCCATCGCCGATTCCGCCAGGCGGTTCTGCTCGAGGATGCCGATGACCCGCGCCTCCGCCTGGGTCGTCGTATAACCGAGGAATTCGCTGCCGTGGTGGTATTCCTTCTTGAGCGTGTCGATCGGGCCATGAGCGAAGACGTCGACCGCCTCGGTCGTGCCCCGCGAGATCGCCGCGTGCTGCTCGCGCTCGGCCTCGAAGCCGCTGCGATCGATCCGCAAGTTCCAGTCGACCGCCAGGCTCTCGACGACTTCGATCGGGATCCCGTACCGCGCGTGCAGCACGAAGGCGTCGGCCCCGGAGATCGTGTCCGAACCCGACGCCCGCGTCTTCTGGAAGATGTCGCTGAGCAGGCGCAGGCCGTTCTCCAGGTTGCGGAGGAACTGTTCTTCCTCTTGCTGGATGGTGGTCTGGACCCGGCTGATGCTTTCACTCAGCTCGGGATAGGGTCGGCGCATGACCTGGGCCACGACCGGTATAATCTGGGAGAGGAACGGCTCGCGGCGTCCCATCTGGTAGGCGTCCAGCACGGCGCGGCGGAGCAAGCGGCGGACGACGTATCCCTGTTTCTCCGGCCCGGGGCGGACGTTCTCGTGGATGCAGAAGGTCAAGGCCCGCGCGTGATCGGCCATCCGCCGGATCCGGACTCCGTCCGGATGGTCGCGGTCGTAACGGACCCCCAGCGCATCGGCAACCGCGGCGACGATCGGCTGGAAGATGTCGGTGTCGAAGACCGTGGCCACGCCCTGGAGGCAGGCGGCCGCCCGCTCCAGGCCCATGCCGGTATCGATGTTCTTCTTCGGCAGCGGCTGGAGCTGCCCGGGGCCGGTCCGGTCGAACTGGGTGAACACCAGGTTCCAGATCTCGACTTCCTTCGGACCCGCGCCGTGGTAGAAGATCTCCGAGCACGGCCCGCAGACGCCGTTGGGGCCGTGGGTCGGCGCGCCGGCCGGCCAGAAGTTGTCGTCCTCACCCATCCGGCGGATCCGCTCGGCCGGCACCTGGATCTCGTCGTGCCAGATGTTGTACGCCTCATCGTCGTCGAGATAGACCGAGATCGTCAGGCGATCGGCGGGGATCTTCAGCACATCCCGCAGGAACTCCCAGGCCCAGTGAATCGCCTCGCGCTTGAAGTAATCGCCGAAGCTGAAGTTGCCCAGCATCTCGAAGAACGTCTCGTGGAACGCGGTCTTGCCGACGTTCTCGATGTCGCCGGTGCGCAGGCATTTCTGGCAGGTCGTCGCCCGCTTGAAGTGGGGATCGCCCAGCCCGAGGAACTCGCGCTTGAACTGGTTCATGCCGGCCGGGGTGAACAGCACGGTCGGGTCGTTGGGCACCAGGACATCGCTGGGGCGCCGCACGCAGCCCTTGGAGACGAAGAAGTCGAGGAACGCGTCGCGAAGTTCATCCGTTTTCATAACTCGTCTCTTGAGTCCGTGGTCCGTGGTCCGTGGTCCGTTGTGGGAGCTGCCGCTCCGGTGCGCCGTCGTCGCCCCTCTTCGACTGCCTCAACTGTCCCAGACCAGGCTCGTCAGCCCGCGTCAGCGAACCACGGACCACGGACCACGGACCACGGACACCTACTTGGAGTTCACGGTCACCGGTCCGAGATCGGTTTCCAGCAGGACGGGCCGGTCCTCGAGGTCGGCGACCACCTGGGCGAAGGCCTGGGGGTTGGGGACAGGCCGCTCGCCGGCGCGCCAGATCAACTGCCCTTTCTTGAGGCCGGCAGCCGCGGCCGGCGACCCCTCCTCGACCTCGGTGACCACGACGCCGGCCGGTGTCCTGTCCAGGAAATGGGGGGCAATGGCCGGGGCGCGCACCGCGGTGGTGTAGTCGACCCGGAGGCCGCGCCAGGCCTGGGACCGGTTGGTGGCGATGACCTCGCCGTCGACCGGGAACTTGGCCAGGACGAGGGTCACCTCGACCACCTTGTCGCCGCGGCGGATCTTGAGGCGGACCGGCTCGCCGGCGGCATGGGCGTTGACGGCCAGGATCAAGGAATCGAAGTCGGTGACCGGGTCGTCGTTGACCGCGATGATCTCGTCGTTGGCCTGGAGCTTTCCCAGGTCGGCCGGTGAATGCCGATACACCTGATCGACGCGGTTGGAGTGGTGGCCGGCCGGTGCAATGCCGAGCAGTCCGTACTCGACCTCCTTGCCCTCCTTGAGGGTCTCGACGGCGCGGCGGCCCAGCTTGTCCATGGGGATGGCGTAGCCGGCCTGGGCGTCGAACCCCTCGGGGCTGGCGGCCGTGGTGGTGATGCCGACCAGCTCGCCGCGGAGGTTGATCACCGCGCCGCCGCTCATGCCCAGGTTCAGCTTGGCGTCCAGTTGGAGCAGGGTCGGATAGTTGGGCAGCTGAGGTTGGTCGGGACCCGGCTCGCGCTCCAGCCGTCGGGCCCGGTTGGACAGGATGCCCAGGCCGGCCGAGGCGTTGCCGTCGCGCGCGGCGTTGAACGGGTTGCCCAGCACGATCAGGAACGAGCCTTTGCGCAGCCGCCCGGCGTCGCCGATGGGCAGGGGTTTCAACTGGGGCGGATCGACCCCAGGTTCGGGCTGCGGCGCGATCACCGCCAGGTCGCTGCGCGGGTCGGCGGCGATGACCTCCGCGTCGAAGGGCGGCTGCCCGGCGGCTCGGACCCTCAGCCGCGCCGCGCCGCGGACCACGTGGAAGGCGGTCAAGATCTGGCCCTGGGTGCCGACCACGACCCCCGAGCCGTAATCGAACGAGATGAAGTCCTCGGTCTCCATTGGCATCGGCAGGCCGAATCGAGCCTGGAAGCGGCTGGGGTCGACCGCCGGCCGCCGCCGCTTGCGCCCGCGGACCGCTTCCGTCTCCTGGGGATTCTCCCCCTTGTCCCGGTGAATGGCGACCACCGAGGACTCCGCCTTGGCGATGGCCTCGGCCAGCACCGACTCCAGCGACGCGACCACCTCGGCCGGCGCGGGCACCGACGCGGGGGATGCCGGGGCTTGCGGCCCCTCCGGGACCCAGGCCAGCCAAGACAAGACAACCAGCGCGGTCATGATCGCGTCCTCAGGTTTTCGATCGAGAACCGGGTGGCCGGGCCGGGTCGGACCGGGTCGAGTCGGCCGGCCGGGCCCAGGACCCACCCCCGCATCCCTCCATCATTTCCGGTTCCCGCGCCGGGAGCAACCCGAGATCGACCCGACCGTCGCACCGTCGCACCGGTCGATGCGCCGCGCAGCCGAAGGGCGCGCCGCGGGGCGATCCCTTCCGGGCTTCTCGGCCGTGGTCGTGATCCGTCGCCAGGAGTTGACAGTCCTGGGATTCCGTCGGATAGTGGATGCAGTTGAATCCTTTCGGAGCAGGCGAGGGTGGTCAGCCTGCCGTGAGGCTGGGTGGGGACGATTCTCGCGCGGCTGCGGTCACCGCGCGGGGCCGGTTGCGTGTTTTCCAGAGATCGGCCTCCCCCGCGGCATCCGCGATCGGGCGGTGGAGACTTCTTCGATGCGGCATCTCGGACTTTCCCGTCGAGCCGGGGCTTTGAATCGGTGGCGGTGGCTTCTGTTCACACTCCTGAGCGGCGGCTTGGCCTGGCTGGCCGGTGGGGGGATGGATCCGGTCGGCGCCCAGGAGCCGGCCGGCAAGGCCGCGGCCAAGGAGGCGGCGGCCAAGGATGAGGCGCCGCCGCCAGGCGGCGCCGAAGCGAACCCGGCCCCGGCGGCCAGTCCCGCCGCGCCGGCGGGATCGCCTGGGGGTACGACCCCGCCGCCTCCGGAGAGCTTGCTCAGTTTGGCGTTGCGGGCCTCGGGGCCGATCGGCCTCTTCCTGCTGCTGCTCTCCATCTTCTTCACCGCACAGGTGATCCGGCTCTTCATGGAATTCCGGGTCAGCGAGGCCGTCCCGGTCCCCCTGGTCGACCGGCTCGAGACCGCGATCCGCGACAAGAAGTTCCAGGACGCCTACGACGCCTGCAAGGACAACGACTCGTACCTGGCGCGGCTGGTGCGCACCGGGATCGCCAACCTCCCCAACGGCCGCGCCGAGGCCAAGGAGGCCATGATCGAGGCGTCCGACGAGATCGTCACGACCATGGACATGAAGATCAGTTATCTCGCGATCATCGGCACACTCGGGCCGATGATCGGGCTGGTCGGCACGATCTGGGGGATGATCATGAGCTTCAAGGAGATCGCCCTGGCCGCCGGCGCCCAGCCCCAGCCGCACAAGGTGGCCGAGGGGATCTCCACCGCCTTGTTCATCACGCTCGAAGGCGTCTCGCTCTCGGTCCCGGCCATCTTCTTCTTCGCCTTCTTCCGCAATCGGATCGCCCAGATGACGATGGAGGCCACCCGCGTGGCCGATCGGACCATCAACTCGCTCATCGCCGCGGCCAAGGCCGCCAAGACGTCCTGAACGTGAAACCGGCGCCCTGGCTCCGGCGCGCCGCCCCGCAGGTTGCCCAGCTTTGGATTGAAGACGTCCTGTTGCGATTCCGAATTCTCGGATGAGGGAGCCTCCCGCATGCGGAATCGGAGATCGGATCTGCGGAATGGGCTTTCCGGGGATCTGGAATTTGGAATCTGGAATCCGGAATCGGTCAACGGTCGCGGCGGAATCTGGATTCGGATCTGGAATTTGGAATCTGGAATCCGGAATCGGTCAACGGTCG
>JAJPJC010000337.1 GCA_021324445.1 Isosphaeraceae bacterium | reverse complement strand
TGGCCGTCGGGCGCCTGCGGCAGAAGCCTCATCTGGTCCGTTCCTTCTTTGCACAGGCCGGGTTGAAGCTCAAGGAGACTTAAACCTCTTTGCGCAGCGGTCAGTAGGTCCAGATCCACCGGCGAACCGATCCGTTCCCCGTAGAGGTCGAACCAGACCACGTCTCCCCGATGGGCGTCGATCCGGTGCCAGTCCTTCTCATCTCCTCCCGCGAGCCGGCCGCTGACCTCGCAGGGCCAGGCGATCGGCTGCGCCGTGGTCGGTTGGTGATTCGCTTCCAGATCCAGCTTGACGGGCACGTCGGTCGTTCCGAGGAGAGCCGGATGGGGTGCGCCCGGGTAATCCACGGGGAAGACCTCGACTGCGAACCGTGAAGGCCGGAGGAAGGTTCGCGTGAGCGGCGAGGATCCGGGCGAGGGCGGCGTGACCTCGACTTCGACCACGTCCAGACCGGGGGAATCTCCCGCGCTGCGGTCTTGCTTCAGGTTTCGCCCGAACAGCGTCACGCGGGTGGTCTTGCCCTGTTCGACCACAGGGGCCAGGCGAACTCGACGCGCGGCCCGGTGTCGAGATCGAGCCGGTAGAGGTGCCCGGGACCACCGGAATAGGTCGGGTCGAACACCCGGACCAGATAATCCCCATCGGCGGGCACCTGGTAATCGATCAAGGGATCAACGCCCGTATATCCCTGGTTCGCGGCCACGCGGCGGCCGTGGTCGTCCTCCAGTTCCAGGACCGCGCGGAGCTTCGAATTGTCGAGCCCGCCGCTTGGTACCACAGCGGATGGACGATCGGTTCGTGCCCGCCCGGCTCGGGCTCTTGGCACTTGGCTCTTGGCACGATCGGACGTGGAACGCGACCCCGAGTGGGCCTGTGTAGACGGTCATCAGCAGCCAGCCCCATTTCATGATCACCGGCTGCGGCGTATTTGTGAACGCATCCCCTCAGACGTTGACAGGGATGCCGAAATGCCGGAACACGGCGCGAACATCCCGGCCGGGATCGGCGTCTTTCTCTGTGCGACGCAACGATGATCTGGAAGCGAAGCGGGCATGAGCAGGCTGAGTTCACGGCAGGAGCGGGATGCGAGCCGGGCCGCCGGGCGTCCGGCGAGCCTCCGTCCGCTCCGTCCCCGGCGCCGTGGACGCCCGGCCTGTGAGGCACCGTCGCGGAGTCCAGGGCCCGGTGTCGCGAGCACCGAGTTTCTTGTTGCCCGCGTCGGTCGCCTCAACAGCCACATAGTCTCCATTTCGGGGACAAATCGTGGAGATCAGGGGTAATGCAGGGCGTTCCGTGGCAATCGTGGAAAGCTGCAAGTTCTTTGAAAATGTGGGTTTAGCCTTCACGCCCTCGCGGAGCAGCCCGGAGTGCTCGCCACCCTGTCAAGGTGGAGATCGTGGGTTCAAATCCCATCGGGGGCGCTGAGCGAGCGTTTGTCTCAGTCGGCACGGTACGCAAACCGGCAAAGCGGCCAAGCTCAGACCTTGGTGACCTGTGGGTTCGACTCCCACTCGTGCCATCGGATCAACCCAGGGTGGTGTTCCTCACGGCGGTCTGTAAAACCGTCGCCATCCAGTTGTGAGGCGGTCGGCGAGAGGTTCAACTCCTTCACCACCCATGTTTTCCCATGGCCCCGTGGTCTACTGGCGAGGACGCCACCCTCTCAAGGTGGAAAAGGGGGTTCGAATCCCCTCGGGGCTGCTTGTCAGAAGCAAGCGGTACACAGTACGCGGTACGCAGTGAATCGATG
Source organism: Isosphaeraceae bacterium (assembly GCA_021324445.1). GTDB lineage: Bacteria > Planctomycetota > Planctomycetia > Isosphaerales > Isosphaeraceae > JAJPJC01. The sequence goes on along the minus strand of JAJPJC010000337.1, from coordinate 1,443 downwards.
AGCCGAAGAGGATCTCGAGATGCGGATGCTCCCTCGACCGATCCGAATCACCGTCCACATTCAGATCGATTCATCTGGAAATGCGTACTGTGTACCGCGGACTGTGTACTGTCAGGAACCTCAGGCGTGGCAGGTGTCCCATCGGCTCTCATAAGGCCGACCGGCCCGGCTCGATACCGGGGCCTGAGATTCTTCTCCCAGAATGCACGGGCGAGAAAAACTCACGCGCGCGGGGGTGCTTTTCCCACGGGCCGGAACCCGCTCCTATCATGACCGGAGCGCCGGCAGGTGCAAGATCCAGGCGGATTTGGCGGAAGGGAAGTCAGACGAGTGGCGATGCTGAACAGGAAGACGGGGAGTGGCGTCATCGACGGGCCGACCGCCGATCTCCGGGAGGTGCAGAGCGGGACGCTGCTGGAGTCCCGCCTTCAGGCGGAATCCGAACTCTCACAGACCGCCTGGAGGCGGGACTCCAACCACGGCGCGGGGCCGGAGCGGCCCGGCTGAGCCGATCAGCCCCCAAGATCCGCCAAGCTGGTCCTACTTCTGGCCCCAGAGCACGGTGCGCAGCCGCACGCTCCCGGCCGGTTCGGCTTCAAACAGCCCCTCGTGGAACCAGCGCGTCCAACCCCGCGACCGGCGCGACTCGCGACGGACTCCGTAAACCTTGCGACGCCTCTTGGCACTCATGGTCGCCTCCTTGGGGAAAGGAGTTCGAGAAGAAGGGGAAGTCCGATGCCTCGTTTCGAACGCAAGCCGGATACCAATGCCAGAAATCACCCCAAGTCTACGATGCTTCCCCGCGCCGTGAGAAGCCCGTACGAAAAAAATGCCGCCGCAACCTCTTGGTCCGCTTGCCGATGGATCGACCGACTGTTCCCGAACCCGTGAGCACTCGGCGCCGCCCCCCACGCCGGTGTCGATCCACCGGCTTCGCTCGTTTTGTAAGCATTACAGCGTTCGGAGTGGGCAACCCTTTTTCCTTTTGACTGTGGTCCGTGGTCCGTTGGAGGAGCTGCCGCTCCGGTGCGCCGTCATCGCCCTTCGTCGAGTGCGTCGTCTTTCCCGGACCAGGTGAGTCAGCCCGCGTCAGCGAACCACGGACCAAGGACCACGGACAAAGAAGCGAACCACGGACCAAGGACTCAGAAAGATGACCTCCTGGTGGCTTGATGTCGGATCTCCTGTGTTTTCCCAGCTCCCGGCTCTCGATGCCTGGAGCGTCCTCCAGTTCGTTTGCGAGAAGCTGTTCGAGGGCCTGCTCCAGGCGGTGGCCGTGGTGGTCATCGGCTGACTGGTGCTGTATCGCGAGTGGCGGCGGATTACCCAGGGCCGGTCGGACCAGGTCGTCGTTTCGGCGAACCTGCTGACGCCGATCGACGGCGCCGCGACGGCGCCTGGCTCGCCCGCGGGGGATCGCTATGTGCTCCAGCTCCGGACCGT
>JAJPJC010000382.1 GCA_021324445.1 Isosphaeraceae bacterium | reverse complement strand
TATAGATGAACCCAAAAATCTACGCCGAATAGGCGATTATAGCCAGAAAATCGCAAAGAATCACGGATTTCGTTAGGCGTTTTTTTCCGCATGGGAATCCAGGCTAGGACTTGTCGATCTCGATGAGAGCCGATGCTCTGATCGGGTTCTCCGGTTCAACGGGACGTCTCATGGCTCGGCGCGCAGACTGAGCGTCCGGACCGCGAGGGCCTTTGCTTACTTAAGAAAGCGGTGCATCGTGCGGAGGGCCGGCGTCCTCGTACGCTCACAACACGGTGCCGGCTCAGGTTTTCACAGTCCGGGCTCAACGGTGAGCCCGCGATTACGGCCTTGAGCGTTATCTGGCGTCTTCCTCCTTCTTGCCAATGGACTTCGGACGGTCGGCCACGCCGAGAGATCGGATTCTTCGGCAGTGAGCGGAGGTGTCACATAGTTACGCTCTCCCCGGAGAAACTCATCCCGCCGCTGAATTGGTCCGGGACCACGCGATGTCTGGCCGGCTTTCCGTGCTGGGTCGGCCTGTGCTTGTGAGGGACGGTCACCGGGTGCTGGTGAGCCTTCGGCCTCAGAACTACCTTGTGTCCCTTCTTGTGGTGAGGAGTTCCGGTCGGCGGCTGGGCTGGGGCAGGCGCGATCGGCGTGGGCGTCGGGGCCGAGGGTGGCGCTGGAGTCGGCGTGGGCGTGGGCGTTGGAGTCGGCGTGGGCGTGGGCGTATTTCCTGGGAGTGGGTTGACCGTCTGAGTGAGGCTGCTCGATGCGGGCCCGTAGACCGAGTCGCCGGAGTAGACGGCGGTGATGGCGTGCGTGCCGGCCGAGAGGTCCGCTGTATTGATGCTCACAGCGCCGTTCACCAGGGTCACAGCCGAGCCCAAGTTGGAGCCATCGACCTGGAACTGAATGCTGCCCGCGGGAGTCGGCAAGCCCAGGCCGCTTGGTGCGACGTTTGCCGTGAAGGTCACGGATTCTCCGGAGGTCGAGGTGCTGGCGGTCGAGGTGATGGTGACTGTCGGCGGACCGGGAACGAGGATCTCAAAGGCACTGCGGCCATACGTCGCCGCGGCCAGCAGATTGAACTGCGGCAGGAACTCCAGGTCAGAGACGAGCGCACTGGGCAAGCCCGTCGTGTATGGGGACCAATCCTGCAGGTCCGTCGAACGGTAGACGCGGTTGACCGTCCCCACGTAGAGCACTGGGGTCGAGTACCGCCAATCCACGGCGAGGCTGGTTGGGTAGGCGCTGGCCGGCAGGTCGCCCCGAACGTCGCTCCAGGTCATGCCCCCATTGGTGCTCATCCAGACGTGGCTAGGTCCAGATAGGTTGTTGGACCAGGCGCCCGGGCATGGGACCAGGAACACCTGGCTCGGGCTCGAGGGGCTCACGGCGATGAACCGCACCTGTCCGGCCGTCAATTCCGAGTCGCGCTCTTGCCAGAGGGCCCCGTCATTCTGGGTGACGTACAGGTGTCCGTCCGAGGTGGCCGCGTAGATCATATTCCCCTGCGAAGGTGCGATCGCCAGGGCCGTGACGAGCACGTTCTGGCCGAATCCCATCGGACTGATGTCGGTCCAGGAGCTGCCGTCGCTGGTCGTCTCGTAAACATGATCCGTCCCGACGATCAGTCGATGCGAGTCGGCCGGATCCGCCACAAACGCCCACTGGGAGGTGTACGCGAGGTTGAAGCCGTTCAGAGTCGTGGGAATGCCCGAACCCTGGGCCACCCAGGTCGCGCCGCCGTCGTCGGAGCGCCAGATGAAGCTGGTGGTATTGAGCGGGTCGTACTCGTAAAGCCGGTTGGGGTTCGCGGCATCGACCAGGATTTTTCCGGTCTCGTCCCCGCCGCCCAGGTAGTTCCAGACGGGGAGTCCCGAGAACTTCATCCCATAGGACTGGTCCTGGGCGATTCCGTAGGCGACATTAGGGTCAGTGGGATCGAGAGTGAGCGTGTAGAACTGGGTGACCTGCAGGTTCCCATACTTGGGGGTGAATGAAGTACCGGCTCCGGTCCAGCGATAGATTCCCTGATCGCACGTCAAGATGAGCGCGCCGGTGGCGTCGAAGTAGCCGCCGACGGGGTCCTCGCCGAAAACGGCCTGCCAGCTCTGGCCGCCGTCTGTGCTCTGGTACACCTGCTGATTCCCGTTGGTGTAGACGACCTGGGAGTTACCGGGATCCACGGCGAGCAGGACATGATTGGTCCGCCCTTCGTCGGTGCCCGGGAGGCTGGTCAACGATGACCAGGAAGCTCCGCCGTCGGTCGTCCGGTAGCGATGGGGGAGCCCGCTGGGCGCGTCTCCCAGCGCGGGGTCGAAGACCGTGGTGTAGAGGGTCTGGGGGTTCGAGGGAGCCAGGGCCAACCGGATCGAGGCGCCGATGGCCGAGCCGGTGAGGATACCATTGCTGAGGCGCGTCCAGGACGATCCGCTGTTGGTGGACTTGTAGATCCCGTTGGTCGAGCCGTTGCCCGCGCCGTCGACCAGGCCGACGTACAACGTCGCGGGCTGGGTGGGGTCGATCGCGACGTCGGTCGCCGAGCCGCTGTGAATCGCCTGCGTGAGATTGGTCCAGGTTTGTCCGCCGTCGGTCGTCTTGTAAAGGCCGCCCGGAGAGCCGCCGGCCGCCCAGGCCCCCACATAGACCGTGTTGGGATCGGTGGGGCTGATCGCCAGGCTGCTGAACAAAACGTCGCCGAAGATTGCGCTGCCCAGCAAGGTCCAGGTCGTGCCTCCGTCGCTGGACTTGAGGATGCCGCCTCCCGGACCGGTGACCGCCGCGTAGATCACGTTGTGGTTGCTGGGAGCCAGCTCCAGCGTGCGATAGCCGTCGAGCCGCAGGCTGGGCTGGTTGTCCGTGAGCGGGACCCAACTGGGAGAGGGGTCGAGCCAGTCGGTCGTCTTCCACACGCCGCCGTCGCTGCCGCCGGCGAACATCACGTTGGGGTCGGTGGGGTCGGCGGCGGCAACCATCCGGCCGGCCTCCACCGGGCCGTTGTGATGCAAGGGGTCGGCGACCGGCGCGGGGCCGATCGGCGTCCAGTTGCCGAACGTGGCCAGGAGCTGGCGATCCTCCAGGCGTTCGACAGCGGGGCGCAGCCGCCTCGCGCGCGGGCTGAGCTTGAGAGGATTCCAACTCCGAATCCTGGACATGGCATCGTTCCTCGTTCAACCAGGGTCACCCATCAAGACCGGGGCCTCGGACATCGCCCCGCAGTCAGCGCCCGGCGACAGGATCCGTCCGGCTACGTAGTAGGAATGCGCGCGGCGTGAGAAAGTCACGCGAGGAACGTGATGATTTTGCAAAAAAGTCCGCGATCGGCCGGTTCGGTTCGTGGAAGGGCCGTGCCGCTCTCGATCGGCGCCGTGGCCATCGCGAGTATCGGGTGCGTTGAGCAACGTGCCCGGCATGGTGAGACCCGCCGGGGATCCCCGCCTATTCTCGCTCGGACGTGCGCCAGAGGAAGACGTCCCATCCCCCGTGAGGCGACTCCGAGCAGGTCGCCAAGGTCGAGCGATCGGGCGAGAAGCACACGTGACGGACCGCTCCCGGGTGCTCGTCCAACGTGATGGCTGCCTCTTGGGCCGCGACATCCCAGAGCTTCACCCCGCTGCCGGCGCCGACGGCCAGGGTTCTGCCATCGGGGGAAAACATGATGCCTTGCACGTCACCGTCGTGATCGAACCCGGTGAACCTCAGCTCCAGCGTTGTGATGTCCCAAAGCTTGATCGTCCGATCTTTGCTCCCTGTCGCCAGCGTCCGGCCATCGGGAGAGAAATCTAATGCTGAGATCGAGTCCTGGCTGTCCAGTCCTGTCGGAATCCGGGACCGTCCCGAGGCCAGGTCCCAAAGGGTCGGCTTCCCTCCATCCCAAGACCCTGCGGCGAGCGTCTGGCCCCGCGGTGAGATTGCAAGATGGCTCGCTGGCCCAATGGCAAGCTGTTGACTGGAGCCGCTCTCCGCGTCCCAAACTGTGACCATCGCGTCGCACCCATGCCAGTGGGCTGCCGCGATCCCTCTCCCCTCGGGAAAGAACGCGACGGGGCTGATCGGTCCCTGAGCCACCACGAGATTCCCGGTGCGACGGCCGCTCTTGACGTCCCAGAGAGTAATCGTCCGGTCAGGATCGTTGATCGCCAGCGTGGCAGCATCTCGCGAGAGCACGGCGCATCGCACGGCCGCGCCGGCATCGATATGCTTGGTCGCCACCAGCCGGCCATCCGCCGTATCCCATGTCCAGAGGGTCCCGTTCCCGCCGGCCGCAGTCAGCATGTCGCCATCCGCCGAGGAGGCGATCGAGTGGACGATCGCAGTCGGTACGTGCAGGACGATTCGATCGCGATCCTGCACGGGGTCCCAGAGCCGCGCCGTCGCGTCACTGCCGGTGGTCGCCAGGGTCCGGCCGTCGGGGGCGAACTTCACGCACCACAGCCGGTCTTGCCCCGAGGCGATCTTGCCGATGGCGCCCGAGGCCATGTCCCAGAATCGAACGATGCCAAAATCATCGACGGATGCCAGCGTTCGATCGCCGGGAGAGAAGGCCACGGATTGCACGCCCGTGCGGTGGCCGCGGAACGTAGTCAGGGCGTGCCCATCGCGCACGTCCCAGAGCCTTACCGACCAATCCCGGCTCGATGTGGCCAGGGTCTTGCCATCGTGCGAGAAGACGACGCAGAAAACCGTATCCGTGTGCCCCTCGAGCCTGGCCAACTCCCGCCCATCGGCAAGATCCCAGAGCGCGGCGCCTTTGCCTGATATGGCCAGAGTCCTGCCGTTCGGGGAGATCGCCATCGATTCGATCGTGGCGTTGTCCACCGGGAATGATGATTGCCTCCGCCCGGTCGTCGCGTCCCAGACGATCACGCCGCCGCCCCGGTCGCACGAGACCAACTGCTTGCCCTCCGGAGTGAAGATCACGCCCAGGACGCGGTCGCGATGTCCGGTCAGGGTCAACCGCAACGCTCCGCTGGCCGCATCCCAGAGCTTGACGTTCTGATCATCGCTGGCGGTCGCCAGACTCCGACCATCAGGCGCGAACGCGACCCAGTTGATGTCGTCGACGTGACCGTCCTCAGGACGAGCGGGCAGAATCCGACGGGTCTTTCCCGTGTGGACGTCCCAGAGCCGAACGGTTCGATCCAGGCTGGCGGTCGCCAGGGTATCACCGTCCGGGGAGAACGTGGCATGATAAACGTCTCCGCGATGCCCCTGAAGAGGCGGTCGCCCGGTGTGACAGCGCCGCCAGAGAAAATGCCACGCGAAATCGCGCACGTCCTCCTGATCGGTCGCCGGCAAGTGGCGTGAGAGCAAGGCCCGTGATTCGGACACCCGGCCTCCTTCCAGTAGGTGAGATGCTTGCTGGAGGTCGGTCACAAACTGATGGCGGCGCACAGCGCGCTCGCGCTCGTGGAGAGCCGAGCTCAACCGGCGGGTGGTTTGACGTACTCGGGTGCCGCTGATCAACCCCGCGACCACCAGGGTCAGGAGCAAGGTCCCCGTTGCCAGCAGGGACATGCCCAGGGGATTGCGCCGGCACCATCGCCAGGCGCGCTCGGCGCGGCTGGCCGGCCGCGCCAGGATCGGCACACCCGCCAGCCATCGCTCGAGGTCCTCGGCCACGGCTTGGGCCGAGCCGTACCGCCGTGCGGGCTCTTTTTCCAGGCACTTCAGGCAGACGGTCTCCAGGTCGCGGTTGACGCGGCGACCGTGGCGGCTGGGCGGGTCGAGCGCGCGGTCCTTAACCTGCGCAATCGTCTCCAGCGCCGAGTCGCCCTGGAACGGCGGCCGGCCCGAGAGGAGGGTGTAGAGGACTGCACCCAGTCCGTACACATCCGTTGCGACCGTGATCAATCCCTTCTTGCCGATGGCCTGCTCGGGGGCCATGTAAGACGGCGTCCCCACGATGGCGCCCGATTGGGTCAGCTCCGAGTCGCCCCCGACCCGTTTGGCCAGGCCGAAGTCGGTGACGTGGGGCTCGAGCTGCTCGATGGGGGTGTCCGGTCCGCCGCTCAGGAGGATGTTGCTGGGTTTCAAGTCGCGGTGCAAGACCCCGCGCTGGTGGGCGTGATGGACGGCGCGCGCCACCGTCTCCATCAATCGGGCTGCGGCCCGTTGATCGGAGGCGAAATCCGGCAGCCGCTGGGCCAGGCTGCCCCCCTCGACCAGCTTCATGCTGAAGTAACTGTGTCCGTCATGTCGCCCCACCTCGAAGATCGGCACGATGTTGGGGTGATCGAGGTTGGCCGCCGCCTCCGCCTCCTGGCGGAACCGCTGCTCGTCCGCCTTGTTCATCAGGATCTCGGCTCGGAGCATCTTGAGGGCGACCGGCCGGTTGAGGCTCCGCGGGCGGGCGCGGAAGACGACGCCCATCCCTCCCCGCGCGATCTCGTCGATCAGCTCGTAATCGCCGATATACCGGACCTTGGTGCCCGCCGGGTAGCTCGCTGAGCCGTTCCGTGGCTCGATGGCCGGCTCGGGACCGGCTGTCAACGGGCCGAGCATCGCCGTCAGGCCGCTTGCCGAATCCTCACCGCCTGCCGTTTCTCCGATCGGCCGCAAGGGCTCGGTGAGCTTGAGCAGCCGGTCCTGATCGTCCAGGAACCGGGCGATCTCCTCGGCCCAGTCCGGATACCGGGCCAGCCACTCGGCGAGGTCCGGCGCCTGGCCGGCCTCGACGGCTTCGAAGTAGTCGGCCAGGATCTCGAAGAGCTGCCGCTCCCGCTCCCGGTCCGGCTCCCGACCCGCCACCGCCTCGTGGTCGCTGGCCATGACTGCCTCGCCTCATGAGGAGTCGCCCATCCGCTGCCGCAAGGCTTGGGTCCCTCGATACAAGAGACCCGTCACCGAGACCGTGGTCCGTCCCATCTGCTCGGCGACCGCGGGGACCGACAGCCCCCGCAGGTAGCGCAGCTCCACGGCGGTCCGCTGGTCCGCCGGGAGCGTGGCCAGCGCCCGGGCTAGCTCGATCAAGCGCTCGGCCCGCACCATCTCCAGGCTGGGGCTCGACTCCTCGCTGACCAGCAGCGACTCCAGCCGAGCCGACGACTGCTCCAGGGCCGACTCCAGCGAGTGCGTCCGGACCGGCCGGCGGCCCCGCTTGCGGCCCAGCAAGGCCAGCTCCTGGGCCAGGATCGCCCGCAGCCAGGCGGCGAGCTCCGCGTCGGTCTTGCCCCGGAAACCCCGGAGATTCTCGTGGGCCTTCAGGAGCGTCTGCTGCACGACATCGGAGGGATCCAGGGCTCCCCGCAGCCGCGGATCGAGGTGCACCCGGGCCAGCAGCCGGAGGTAGTCGCGATACTGTTCCAGCGGGCGCGGCAGACCCTCGGCGGCGTGAGTCATAACACCCCCTACTCTCCCAGAATGCGCGCGCGGGAAAAACTCACGCGCGCGGGGGTGCTTTTCCCACGGGATGTGCCCACGGGACGGATTCCCACGGGCCGAAACCCGCTCCTATCATGATTAGAGCGCCGGCAATTGCAAGATCCAGGGGGATTTGGCGGAAGGGAAGCCAGACGAGTGGTCAACGCCGCGAGAGGACAACTAGAAGCCGGGGACTTCGCAGAACCGAGGGTCGATCTCCGGGAGGGACGCCGCAGGATCCTGCTGGAGTCCCGCCTTCAGGCGGAATCCGAATCTGCGCAGACCGCCTGAAGGCGGGACTCCAACCACGGCGCCGGTCGGGGTGACCCGGTCGAGCCGATCAGTCCCCAGGATCCACCAAGCCGCTCCCGGCCGGCTCAGCCGGCCCTACTTCTGGCCCCAGAGCACGGTGCGCAACCGCACGCTCCCGGCCGGCTCGGCTTCGAAGAGTCCCTCGTGGAACCAGCGCGTCCAACCCCGCGACCGGCGCGACTCGCGACGGACTCCGTAAACCTTGCGACGCCTCTTGGCACTCCGGGTCGCCTCCTTGGGGAAAGGAGTTCGAGAAGAAGGGGAAGTCCGATGCCTCGTTTCGAACGCAAGCCGGATACCAATGCCAGAAATCACCCCAAGTCTACGACGCTTCCCCATGCCGTGAGAAGTCCGTACGGACAAAATGCCGCCGCAACCTCTTGGTCCGCTTGCCGATGGATCGACCGACTGTTCCCGAACCCGTGAGCACCCGGCGCCGCCCCCCACGCCGGTGTCGATCCACCGGCTTCGCTCGTTTTGTAAGCATTACAGCGTTCGGAGCGCGCAACCGCCCTTTTGTGCGTGGTCCGTGGTCTGTTGTAGGAGCTGCCGCTCCCCTGCGCCGTCGGAACCCTCTTTCGAGTGCCGTGTCGTTCGCGGATCATGCTCGACAGCCCGCGAAGCGAACAACGGACCACGGACCACGCACAAAGGACAAAGAAAGATGACCTCCTGGTGGCTCGATGTCGGATCTCTTGTGTTTTCCCAGCTCCCGGCTCTCGATGCCTGGAGCATCCTCCAGTTCGTCGGCGAGAAGCTCTTCGAGGGCCTGCTCCAGGCGGTGGCCGTGGTGGTCATCGGTTGGCTGGTGTTGTATCGCCAGTGGCGGCAGATTACCCAGGGCCGATCGGACCAGGTCGTCGTTTCGGCGAACCTGCTGACGCCGATCGACGGCGCCGCGACGGCGCCTGGCTCGCCCGCGGGGGATCGCTATGTGCTCCAGCTCCGGACCGT
>JAJPJC010000366.1 GCA_021324445.1 Isosphaeraceae bacterium | reverse complement strand
CGCGGACCAGGCTGGGGCGACCCTGGCCGGAGACCAGTCGGAAGCTGGGGCAGCATTCCATGCAGCACAGGACACAGATCAGGCCTTCGTTGATCGGTCGTTGTCGGAGGATCTCCTGGACGATCGCCTCCTTGCGATGAGCGCCTTGAAGGAATTGGTATTCGGCGCCGGCCTCCTGGGCCAAGCGCTGAGCGTGGTCGACCAAGGTCTGGGACTGCTGTTCTGCGAAGGCCATGAAGTCGCACCGCCGGATCTTGAGGACGTGGTCGACGAATCCCTCGAGGGCCGGCCCGTTGGCGATGGGCAGATGGCCCCTGAAGCGGACCCGGTCAAAACAGGAGAGCACGGCGACGATCAAGCTGGTAAACTTGGCAACGAAGCGCGACAGCGTCTTCATGGCGTCCTCCTTCGGGATGGGGCCCAAACAACCCCATTCTGACGGGTGGACGCCGTTATTGCTCATCCTTTTGGGTTGCGGCCTTGCCGCGCTAGGGAAGGCACCGGAAGACCGAAACGGACTCCGAGCGCGGGTGCCGCGATCGGGCGATTCCCCATCGCGAACCCGATCCGACTGCAAGCAAAGAGGTCGTCATCGACCTCGTCCTCGACCCCGTGCATCGCCGCGCCGGGGACCTGGCCAACCTGCCGGCGAGAATCAGCCCGCGGCCGCCACGGGCCGCGTGGTGCGGAAGCTGTGCAGCAGCTCGGGATGACGGAGGAAGCTCGCCACCCAGATCAAGACGAGGATCACCGATTGGGAAACGTATGCCTCGCCATGCTGCATGTGAGTGACGATCGCCCCACCCATGTAGGCGGAGAGGAGCAGCACGCCCAACGAATGGGTGCGCGGGATCGCAAACAGCAGCGCGCTGACCAGCTCGCCCACGCCGATGAGCAGCAAGTTGTTCTCCAGCCCCCACTTGCGAAACATCTCCACCACCTGTGCGGCGCCGGCCAGCTTGCCGGCCGCACTGGCGGCGAACAGGGCCGTCAGCAGGCCCGTCAAGACCCAGCCGGTGATCCGACGCGATCGACTCATCTTGCTTATTCCCTCCTCATCGGGATTCTGATCCGCTTTTTTCGATCGACACCGGTCGCTCTCTATCGTCGAATTCCCCATTCCCGTCAAGCCAGGGCGCGACCGGATCGGATGAGCGAAACGGCGGCTTCCGGACTTGCGAGATCGGTTCATCTCGGGTACAAGGTCCGCGCAGGTCATGTCACAGACGGCGGCGCATGGGCCAGGCGGTGCCAAGCCAGGGATGGCGGCGGCGACAGCCGGTCAGAGATGAGCCCATGAAACCTGGTCGCTAGATTGCGGTTCCGTTCCGGAGTTCGCCACGGGCGCTCGTCGCGCCCCCGCCCGATGCCGCAGGAGGCATCCCGCCGTGCCGCGCGGTGCGCCGGCGGCCCGGCTCTCCCAGGGAAGTGACCGGGGCATCGACCGGACCGGACCGGACCAGCCGGCCGGCGATCGCCGCCGGCTCTTCGTCTCGACTGCCGGGGCCAGGGCTGCGGGGCGGGACGGAGCGAAGCGGGGCGGGACGGATGACGTCGTCCGGTCCGGACGGCTCTTGATCGGTTCGGTCAGGGACGATCGTTTATGAGATCTGACCCACGCCAGATCCGACCGGTGCCAGGGAGGGCTCCTGTGGATCGAATCGGAAGGACACCGCGCGACGACGGACCACCGGCGCCGCGCGCGGCCGGCCGCGTCGTCCGCACGGCCCTCCTCCTGCTGCTCGTCGCCTGGCCGTCACCGTCCGTGCGCGCGCAGGTCGACAAGCTCCCTGAAGGGACCATCTCCGAGATCCGGTTCGAGGGCAATGCCACGATCTCCTCCGATCAGATCAAGCAGAAGCTGCTCAGCAAGGTCGGCCAGCCGCTCGACCAGCAGAAGCTCAACGCTGACCTCAAGACCTTGATGGGGAAGAAGTGGTTCTCCGACGTGCAGATCTACTACGAGGAATCGCCCCCCAAGAGCGGCAAGCTGATCCTCACCTTCGCCGTCCGCGAGATGCCCGTGCTCACTCACGTCGAATTCCGCGGCCGAACGGCCATCCGCCAGAAGGAGATCGAGGACACCACCGGGCTGAAGAAGGGGAACCGCGCCGATCAGGTCCGCACCCGGCTGGCGCTGGACCAGATCCTCCGCCTCTACCAGGAGAAAGGCTACGACTTCGCCCAGGTCGACCTCATCGAAGGGGGCAATCCCGGCGATACGAAAGTGGTGATCCAGATCTTCGAGGGACCGAAGGTCAAGATCAGCGCCATCCACTTCGAGGGGAACGAGTTCGCCACGGCGGCCACCCTCAAGAGTCACATCTCCAGCAGGAAGCCGATCCTGGGCCTCTTCGGCAAGTATCACCGGGACATGCTCGATGACGACCGGCAGAAGCTCATCGACTATTACCAGAAGCTGGGCTTCTTCGAGGTGAGGGTCACGCCCGTGACCCGGCCGGGGAACAACCCCGGCGCGGTGGATCTGACCTTCGTGATCTCCGAGGGGCCGCGGTACTCCGTCCGCAAAATCACCATCGAGGGGAACAGCAAGATCAAGACAGCCGACTTGATGAAGGACCTGGAGCTGCACTCGGGCAAGCCGTTCCTGGACGCCGTGCGCGACGCCGACAAGCGGCGGATCCTCATCAAGTACAACGAGATCGGCTGCATCGATACCGAGGTCGTCGTCGAGCCGCGGTTCACCAACCAGCGCGGAGTCGTCGACCTGTTGTACAAGATCGAGGAGCACGAGCCGTACTTGCTGGGCGAGCTGGAGATCCAGGGGAACACCCGGACGCGCGACCGGGTGATCCGCCGCGAGGCCGTCCAGGCCGGTCTCCTGCCCGGCGAGGTCCTGGACAAGAACCGGATCGAGATCTACAAGCGGCGGCTGATGGCGCTGGGCTATTTCCAGCACAACCCCGAGCAGGGCAAGCAGATCGACATCAAGATCGTGCGGCGGCGGCCCAAGGACAAGCCTTATGGCGACCTGATGATGCCGCTGATCGACCAGGTCAACCAGGCGCGGATGCAAGATCCGGGCTCGGCCCCGGCGCCGGTCCCCGCACTGCCGGAGGCCCTGCCGCCGATCCAGCCGCAGGGGCCGGGCGGCTCCACGGCGCCCGGCGCGCCGAGCCTGTTCGGCGCCAATCCGTTCAGCCCGCCGCCGGATGTCCTGCCACCGATCGAGGTCCCCCCGCCGGCACGTCCCGCCCCGCCCGGCGGCGCGCCGGCTCCGACCACGCCCGCCACGCCCCCGATCGGCGCCGGCGAGCCCCCGGCGACCGACCCCAGTCTGCCGGGCATGGAGGTGACCAACGTCGGCCCGGACCGCAACGATCCCTTCCAGAACCGGAACTTCGCCGACATCGTGACCTCGGTCGAGGAAGCCCCGACCGGCCGGTTCATGATCGGCGTCGGAGCCAACAGCTTCCAGGGACTCGTCGGCAGCGCCTCCATCGTGGAGAAGAATTTCAATATCCTGAACTTCCCCCGCTCCTTCAGCGACATCGCCAATGGCATGGCCTTCCGCGGCGGTGGCCAGCAGTTCCAACTCAACCTCAATGTCGGGAACTTGATCAACATGGTGCAGGCCACCCTGTCGGATCCTTACCTGTTTGACCTGCCGATCGGGGGCGGCGTCTCCGGCTACCTCTTCTCGCGCGTCTATCCCAACTGGGACGAACGGCGCGGCGGCGGCCGGATCTGGCTCGGCCGCCAGATCGGCACCAGCATGTACACCAGCCTGTCCGCCTGGGCCGAGGAGGTCGACTTCTTCGGCTACCGGAGCCCGGCCCCCGCCGACTACCTGGCCGCCAGTGGATACACCACGCTGTATGCGCTGATGCCCAGCATCCGCTTCGACACCCGCAACAGCCCGTTCCTGTCGACCAAGGGCCAGTACCTGAACTTCCAGGTCGAGCAAGGCTGGGGCAGCTTCACCTTCACCAAGTTCGACGCGGAAGGCCGGGTCTATATCCCGACGATCAGCCGCCCCGACGGCACCGGGAAGCAGTTCTTTCAGCTCCGCGGCCACTATGGGGTCGCCACCGAGGGCACGCCCGTCTATGAACGCTTCTTCGCGGGCAACTTCGGCAGCCTGCGCGGGTTCCAGTACCGCACCGTCAGCCCCCATGCTTTCGGAGTTCCCACCGGCGGCATCATGATGGCCGTCGGTTCGGTCGAGTACCAGTTCCCCTGGAACGCCAAGGACACGTTCTATCAGGTCATCTTCACCGACTTCGGCACGGTCACGGGGAATTACCAGCTCAACGACATGCGGATCTCCATCGGGACCGGGTTGAAGATCATGATCCCCGCGTTCGGACCCCTCCCCTTCGAGTTCGACCTGGCATTCCCCGTGATGCATGCCTATGGCGACAAGATCCAGTACTTCAACTTCACCGTCGGCGGGTTCTATTGATCGGACAACCTCCACCGGTTTCCCCGTGTGCGCACCGCATACGGGCCAAGCCCGACCGATCCCGGATCTCAAGGGATCCTCGCAAGGGGGAACGCGAATGTGCCCTGGAGGCGCGGTTCCGGCGGATCGCGCCCCGAAGGGGCACAACACATCAGCTCGGGGCAACGCCCCGGGACCGGACCGCCCGCCGCATGGCGGTCCACCGCTCAGTGAGGATCGATTGCCACGACGGAGGCATCGCGTACCAGACCCGTCTTCGCAACCGGTAGACAGTCCGAGCGACCTCATAGGGCAGGTTGCGAAGCCTCAGCCGCCGCAAGCGGTCCGCATCGATCGGCGCTTCGCCGGCGCGGGTCAAGGCGATCGCGAAGGACCAGAAGCGGGGGCTCCAATCCGGCGAGCCTCGGAGCCAATCGTAATGGAAATAGCGCTCGACCTCCGCGCACTGGGCCAGCCCGAGCTGGGCGAACCGATCCACCCACCACGGCTTCTCGTGGACGGTCTGGTGGAGCGTGAACCCGTCCAGGACGATCGGGTAGGTCGCGATCGAGGCCAGCACGATTCCTCCGGGCGCCAGGTGGCGGAGGATATTCTCGACCACGCCGGCCAGGTGCGCTTCGGCGATGTGCTCGAAGAACTCCCAGGCCGTGATCACGTTGAAGCGGAGGGGGCGCCGTTCGCCGCTCGGCGACTGTTCAAACAATGCGAACGGTTCGGTCACGTCCGCCGTGAAGAGATGATCGGGAATGGTCGCCCACTCCGCGCGGCCGATCTTCTGGGAATAATCGCTCCCCTCGATCCCCACGGCGAAGCCCCCGGCATCGAGGATCGACTTGACGAGTCCCCCGCCGGCGCACCCGATATCGAGGAGTTTCACTTTCTGCGGCGGGATGTAGCGCAGCAGCTTGTTATTGAAGCGGCGGTTCGTGGTATTGTTCTCGGCCGTGCCGGAGGGATGGAGATGATCCGGACTGTCGTAGGCCACCGGTTTGCGCGTCTCGATCGTGATCATTCCCATCGGTTCTCCTTTCTCCCGGCCGTTGCTTCTCGGCAACAGCCCAGACGCCTCGGAACCCCGTACTGATCAGACCTTCAGAGTCTTGAGAAATGCGACACTCTGCCGGGTGAGTTCCCAGCTTTGCTCGACGAAGAAGTTCTGGACCCCGCCTGTCTTCGCCGCGGTGAAGGTCTTCACCCAGTCGATGGAGCCTTGGCCCACCGCAACCTGGGGACGGCGCCCGCCGCGTCGCCCGGCCGGTACACCCTTGGGCGACGGCGCCGCGGCTGGCGCGTTCATGTCCACGTCCTGGAGGTGCATCGAGATGAAGCGGCCAGGGTGCTTCAGGAAGTAGTCGGCGGCGATGAGGCCGGCCGTGATTGCCGACATCTGGAACTGGAACTTGACCAGCTTGGGATCCAGCAGGTCGAACAACCGGTCGTAGGTCCGTTTGCCGTCGACCAGCGAGTGCTCGAAGCCCTCGTTGTGCAGGCCCTGCTGGATGCCGGCCTTCGCCGCCACGGCGGCGATCGCGTTGTATTCGTCGGCTGCCCGTTTCACCTGGTCGAGCGTCGGGTGGTTTCCCCCGTTCCCTTCGCCCAGGCTTGCGGTGATCATCTGTGTGATGCCGACGTCCTTTGCCCATTCGATGCTCTTCTCCTGGCTCCTGCGCAGCTCACCCATGCTGAAGTGAGAGCTCTCCGCTTTCATGCCATGATCGGCCAGGATCTTCCGGACGTCCTTGCCGCTGGCCAGCGACGCGAAGTCGTGACCGTAGCCGATCGGCGAACACAGCTCGAGCCGGGTCACGCCGATCTGGGCCATCATCCTGGCGAAGGCGGGGAAGTCCTTGAGCATCGAACGCAGGGGATAGACCTGGCTGCCGATCGGCAGGCCCAGCGGATTCGCCCGGAGCTCCGCCGCATTCGCCGCCAGGAGCCCGGCCGCACCGGAACAGGACACTGCTTTCTTCATGAAGTCTCTTCTCGTTGCGCCATGCATGAACAGATCTCCGCTTAAATCGCCCAGCCCGGGCGATAGTCCCGCGTCAGGAACTTGTTCGCCTCGGGGACGTTGGTGATCTTCGCGCCGGCGGAATCCCAGAGGAGTCTCCGGCCGCCGAGCCGGAGCGAGATGCAAGCCAGGTTGACGGCATCGCTGATCGGGCCGGCCAGCGAGAAATCGCCGTAGCTCGCCGGACCTCCCTTGAAGGCCGTGATCCATGCGGCATTGCGCGCCGACGGGTCGCCTCCCTGGCGGCCGCCGCCACCGCGGCGCTGTCGTGGGGGCGGCTCGGGCAGGTTGTGGGCCTTGCGATAGGCGCGCATTTTCGCTTCGGGAATCAACCGCGCGGATTCGCTCCGGAAGCCCCCCAGGATCTTGCCGGTGTCGCCGACGAACATCATGCCCTCTTCGTCCAATTCCTCGTTCTCCCCCATGAGCTCCTCGGGCACGGGCGGTTTGATGCCGCCGTCATACCAGAAGATGTCCAGGGCCGCCCGCTCCCCCTTGGGCGCGAAGCGCATGCGAACCGTGCAAGCGGCGGGAAATGAGTAGTCGTTCTTGATCCGCAGGCAGACGTCATCGGAAACCGTGCAGATGTGGCTGGGTGTCGATTCGACGCTGATCGGGGATTCCAGGTCGAGGAGCTGGAAGATCGGCCAGAGGCTGTAGTGACCCATGTCGGCGATTGACCCGGCGCCGAACTCATACCAGCCGCGGAAGTTGGTGTGCGTGTAGTTGGGGTGATAGGGGCGATCCAGCGACGGGCCGAGCCAGAGGGTCCAGTCGAAACCCGCGGGGACTGGGGGTCTGTCGGCCGGCAGGGTCGGGAACTGGGGCCACATGGGGCGCATCGACCAGTTGTGGATCTCGCGCAGCGTCCCGATGGCGCCGTTCTTGATCATGTCCACGGCCTGTTTCTGGCCGGTGCCCGGACTGGCCGGCAGGAAGTGCGTGGCGATCTGCTTCGAGCGGGCCGTCTCGATGACGGCCCTGGCCTCCAGCAGGCGATTCGCCAGGGGTTTGTGCACGATCACGTTCATCCCCTTCTTCAGGGCCGCGAGCGAGATGACCGCGTGGGTGTGATCGGGCGTCATCACTTTGACCGCGGTCACATCCTTCTCGTTCTCCAGCAGCTCGCGGAAGTCCACGTAGGTGGCACACCCCTTGTAATGCTCCCGGCCGCGCTGCTTCGCGTAGTAGGTTTCCACGACCTCCTTGCCGACGTCGCGGCCGCCGGGCACGTGGTTGAAGCCGGCTCTCCAGTTCGGGTTGCCGAGGAGTTGCCGGATTCGGTCCCGGATCTGGTTCTTGCCCCATTCCAGGTAATGGACCCCGTCCTTCTCGACGTCGCAGACCGCAACGACTTGCACGTCGGGGCTGGCGAGGATCCCGCCGATTTCCCGGATCGCCTGGGTCCCGAAGCCGATGCAGGCCAGCGTGATCTTCTCGCTGGGCGCCACGAATCCCGCCCCGCCCAGTACATGCCGCGGCACGATCGTGAAGGCGGTGGCGGCCGCGCCGCCAGCTCGCATCAACTGGCGCCGGGAAAGGCCCCGCGGATGAGGAGGGTCGCTCGGTTGGTCTGAATGCTGGGACACGGAATCTTTGGTTTTCATAGGAAAAACCTCAGGATTTCCTTGGGGCGCGCGTTTGGAAAACGGGGGTCCGGCCGGTGCACGGCATTGTCAAGGCCCGGTGGGGGCTCGTCAATATGGCACCGGTTCCGAACGGCACCTCCTGACGGTGCGATCCCAGGAGCCAAGGCTTGTCGTCCGATCGGATCGTTGGCTATCGATCGTACCCGCGTCAGGAGGTGCCGTGGCCTTCGGTCCGCTGAGCGGGCGCGAGGCGCTCCAGGTGGGTGAGGGCCTCGCGGTCACCGGGGCATTCGGCCAGCACCGCGCGCCAGAGCCGGGCCGCCTCGGCGCCGTCGCCCCGCTCCGCCGCCAGCACCGCCAGGTTGCGCCGGGTGATGTGTCCGTAGATCCCCTCATCCAGGCTGCAATACTGCTCCGGCCGGTGCAAGCTCAGGATCCGCCGCCAGCACGCCTCCGCCTGAGCCGACTCGCCCCGATGCCGGTGCACCACCGCACAGCGGAACCACAGCTCGGCATCCTCCGGGTGCAACGACAGCCCCTCGGCGCAGGCCCGCAGCGCCGCGTCGGTGTCCCCGAGCATCTGGTGCGCCCGCGCGATCAAGGCAAAGAGCTTCCGCGTGATCGAATCGCTCGGTGCCGAGTGCGCCAGGCTGCGGCCGAGGTAATCCAGCGCCCCGCCCCACTCCTGCCGCTCGATGGCAATCGCCCCCAGGTTGAACAGCACGAACGGCTCCTCCGGCCGGTCTTTCAGCTCGGCGAGGAGGATCCGCGTATCGCGGTTGAGCTTGCGGGCGCGGAGGGCCGGGTCGGTATAGCCGGTATGGCGGACGACCAGGTCGGTCCAGCGGACCGGGACCTTCGCCCGCTGCAATGCCGGCAGGATCTGCTCGTGGACGCGGTAACTCCAGCGGACGTCATCGCGGAGCGGAAAGAGCCGGATATGATCCACGACGGTCCGGCCGCCGCTGCCGTCGG
>JAJPJC010000242.1 GCA_021324445.1 Isosphaeraceae bacterium | reverse complement strand
TCGTCAATAACCTCACGTTTTCGGGAACCTCAGGCATCGACGTGGTCTACGGCGGCTCGGTCGCGAGTTCCAGCAGTCTCGCGCTCGTCCAATGAGATGGCGCCGCGCCGCGTCGCGTCGCGGCCGCGGTCCGGCGGGGACTCGCCTCGCGAGACCGCCTGCCGATGTTCCCAAAACGCGACGCGGGCGGGCGGCGATCCGGATCGCGGCCTAGGTTTCCATCAGGAGCAGCGCATTCCCGGACCGGATCGGCCCGCCCTTGCACGACAGCGATCGGATCGGCCAAACTTGCGGTCTATTTCCATGATATCTCAATCGAAATATCCATCGAGGCAGCTTGGAGCAGCGATGCCCGTCGGGTCGCGGCGGGTGCCCCGAGACCCGCGCCGGTCGCGCCGGGGCCTGGCTGCCGTCGAGCTGGCGGTCCTCCTGCCCCTGCTGGTCTTCGCCTGCATGGCCGCGATCGACTTCGCCCGCGTCGCCTTCGCCCTGGTCACGCTCCAGAACTGCGCCCGCAACGGAGCGCTCTACGAGCTGTACAAGGCAGCCGGAATGTCACTCCCCTCGGGCTGGACCAGCCTGTCCACGGCCGTGCAAGCCGACGCCGGCAACCTCACCGTCACGCTGCCCAGCACCGCCGATGGCAACGCGAACCCGTACTCGCCCCAAGCCAGCTCGAACAACTACGTCACGGTCACGGTGCAGTGCAATTTCACTCTGCTGACGCTCGGCGCCGAGCGGGGCTTGCCCTCGATCGGCGGGACACTCACCCTGACCCAGACGGTCTCGATGCCCTACCCGGCGTCGACCGCCACCGTGCCCTGAACCGGAGATCGGTGCCCGAGGTCCCGCGTCTCGCGAGAGGCTGGAGAATCATGATCCGCCGGAAACAGCGACTTACCGACCGCCGCGGCACGACGGCCCTGGAATGCGCGCTCGTCAGCCCCTTGGTCATCCTGCTTCTCATGGGGATGCTCCTCATGGGCCTGGGCGTCTTTCGCTACCAGCAGCTCCAATCCCTGGCGCGCGAGGGGGCGCGGTATGCCTCGGTCCACGGCCCCCAGTACGCGTCGGAGAATAATACGTCCCAGGCATCGACGTCGACTGTCCTGAGCTATGTTGATGGCCTGGCGGTCGGTCTCGGCGGCTTGGACTGCACCGCCGTGACTTACTCCGCCTCGAGCCTGCCTTGCACCGTGAGCGTGACCCTCACCTACACCTGGACACCCGGGCGGCTCTTCAGCCCCACGACCTGGACGGTGACATCGACGATGCCGGTGACGTACTGAGAGGATCCCCTTCCAGTTGCCTCGCGCGGTGTGAGGTCGACGACGCCGGGGATCGTGATTGCTACAAAACATGACCCTTCTGAATCACGCATGTCTTGGGACTTACCTGGGAGACATCGAGGATGTTGGCACAACGAGGAACATCGCGGAGCGCGACCGCGCGACGCGGGATGGTCATGGCGCTGGTGGCTGTCTTCATGCCCGTGATCATCGGCGTGATGGCGCTGGCGCTCGACGGCGGTCTGCTGTATCTTCAGCGGCGACAGGCGCAGTCGGTCGCCGACGCCGCCGCCCTGGCCGGCGCCTACGCGACCTATACTGGCTCCAATTTCACCGTGGCCCGGAGCGCGGCCATCGCCATTGGTGCACAAAATGGATACACGATCTCTGCGTCGCAAGTGACCGCCCCGAAGACGGGGTATGTCGCCGTGTCGGTCACCTCCAGCAGACCCAGGTTCTTCAGCGCCCTCTGGGGGGCGGGAACCCTGTCGGTCACGGCCAGCGCTGTCGCCAGGGGTTCGACCGGATCCTTCAAAGGCTCCGTCCTCTTGCTCGGTTCCACTGGGACCGACCTTTCGGCCAGCGGGAATGGTTCACTGAATATCGTGGGCGGCTCGCTGTCCAACGGCACCGGCTCGGTTATCATTAATTCCACGTCTTCCAGCGCGGCTTCGACGAATGGCAACGCGACCCTCACTGCCCCGGCGTTCTCCATCACGGGGAACTACAGAGGTAACCTGGTGGGCTCGATCACGACCGGTGTCAGCCCGACGTCCGACCCCCTGAGCTCCCTCACACCCCCCAATCCGCTGAGCCTCACAGCGCGAGCCTATACCGGTCAAACGACCCTCCAGCCCGGCGTCTATGTCGGCGGGATCTCGCTCTCCGGCAACGCCAGTGTCACCTTGTCGCCTGGGATCTACTATATGCAGGGGGGCGGGCTCTCACTCTCCGGCAATGCCACGCTGGCGGGCAGTGGCGTGATGATCTACAACGATTCGAGCGGCGGCTCGATCAACCTTGCCGGCAATGGAAGTGTGACCTTGAGCCCGATGACGACGGGCACCTACGCCGGGATCACCATCTTTCAGGACCGCAGTACCTCCACCGGTATCACGCTCGCGGGGAACGGGACGATGAACATCACCGGGACCCTCTATGCCCCGGCGGCCACGCTCAGCATGAGAGGCAACGGGGATTCTACCGTCGCCTCGCAAATCATCGCCAGCGCCATTTCGCTGGCAGGGAATGGAGAGGTCAACGTGAATTACGGCGCCGCTCAACCTCAGGGGCTCTCATTCGGCCTCGTGCAGTGAGTCGTGTGCAGTAGGGGCCCGGCCGCGCCGTGCACCGCCTCGTCGCGACCGCCCGGGTGGATTCGGTCGCGGCCTCGGCGTCGGGCCGACCGCGCCGGCCATCGCGCGCGGTTCACGCTCTGGCCGGTACTGAGGAGATCTGGGGCTGCTTCCGGCTCCGCCGCCACCGCCGGCCCAGGGTCAAGCAGGCGGGGAGCAGGACGAGGTTGCCCAGCGTGCTGCCGGCGGTCGCGATCCCGACCATGGTCCCGAAGTTGACGAACGGCTCGAATTCGCTGGCCCGCAGCGCCGCGAAGCCGATCGCCACCGCCAGGCTGGAGAGGATCACCCCTGGGCCGCTCACCCGGTAGCTCTCGAAGAGCCGCCGGCGGAATCCTCGGGTCTGGCGATGCCGGTGGAACTGGAGCAGGCAGTGGAACGTGTCGTCCACCGACAGCCCCAGGGCCACGCTCGCCACCAGGGCCGTGGCCATGTCGAGCTGGATGCCCAGCCATCCCATCAGGCCCAGCACCAACGCGACGGCCAGCAAGGTCGGCAGGATCGCCAGCACGGCGAGCACCAGGCTGCCGAAGGCCAGGGTCAGCATCAGGAGGATCCCCAGCGCCGACCAGAGAAACGTCCCCCACTGGGTGGCGACGATGGCCTCGGTCGTGCGGGTCATCAGGAACGAGAGCCCGGTCAGGTACGAGGACGGCCCGAAGACCTCGGCCGCGGCGGCGGCCGACAGGCGGAAGATCCGCGTCTTGTCGGGCGCCGGCTGCTGCTCCTTGAGCCGGATCAGGAACCGGGTCGCGCCCGCCTCGGGGTTCCAGAAGCCGCGGAGCAGCTCGCTCTGGGGCGAGGCGGCAATCAGCTCGAGCTTCTCGGCCAGGAGGCGACCCTGGCGATCGTCGGGCAGGCTCGCCAGCCGGCCGTCGGGGTCGAGGACCGTTGCCAGCGACAGCACCTGCGCGATCGCCGCGGGATCCGAGACCCGGATCGCCCGGATCCGCTCCTCGATCCCCTTCAACTCGGAGAGGACCTCGGGTGTCAACGACGGCCCCACCGGCACGATCAGCTCGACGAGACCGATCCCCCCCAGCCGGGACTCGACCGCGTGATAATCCCCGACGACGCGGGTCTCGGGGCGGAACAGGTTGATGTAATTGGTCTCGTAGTGAAGGCGGACCAACCCCAGGGCCAGCGGCAGCACCACGACGGCGACGGCGGCGACAATCACGGCGGGGCGAAGGTGGACCCAATGGATCAGCCGGTTCATCGCCGCGGCCACGCGCGACCGCGAGCCGTACCGCACGGGGATCTCCATGCGGAACGGCGGCAGCATGGCGATCGGAGAGATCAGCATGACGAGGATCGCGGCGCCCAGGGTGCATGTCCCGAGGATGGTGCCGAACTGGCGGACGGGCATCACGTCGCTGGTGACCAGCGCCCCGTAGCCGATCGCTCCGGTAATCGCCGTCCAGGCGATCGGGGCGGCGACGGAGCCCAGCGTGGCGCGGGCGGCCCGGCGCGGGTCGGCCTCGCGGCGGCGGTCCTCGCGGAAGTGGATCGCCAGGTGGCTGGCCGCCGGCATCGTCAGGACGATGATCTGTGCCACGAGCGGCCCGCCGGAGAGCGCCAGCTTGATCCCCGAACCGGCCAGGACCTCCTCGGTCGCCAGCCAGATCACCCAGCCGGCGAGCATGGGCACGATGGCCCACCACACGCTGCGCACGGCCGAGAGCGTGACCACGCCGATCAAGATCATGCCGATGACCGCCAGGCGACGGCCGTCGACCTCGATCGCGGAGAAGCCGTCGGCCAGGAGCACCGGCGGGCCGACGACCGCCGGCCGGCCCAGTCGGTGTCGCGCCGCGAAGGCGTCGGCCGCGTCCCGCAGGGCGGCGACCGTCGCGATCACGTTGTGCTGATTCGTCTTCCGCAGCCGGGCCACCACCGCCGTCGTGGTCCCGCGCGCATCGATCAACGTCCCGAGGAAGAGCGGATGCCGCGTGAGGCGCTTGCGCAGTGCCGCCAGGGCGGCCGGGTCGGCCGACGAGGCGCGCACCACCCCGCTGACCGTCATGGCGTTGGTCTTCAAGTCGATGTTCTTGATCGTCCGTTTGGCCGTGCTCAGCGCGAGGTTCCGGGCGAACACCGGCAAGCGGTCCAGGGCCAGCAGCGCATCGTCGACCGCCCAGAGCAAGGGCATGGCATCGAGCGATTCGACCCGCTGCACGCCCTCGATCCGCCCCGGGGCGACCGTCGCGGCCAGCTCCGAGACCCGGTCCAGGCCCGCGGGCGTCAACAGCGCGGGGTCGTCGTAGACCAGGAACACGAAGTTATCGTCGCCGAAGGTCCTGGCCGCCTGCTGATAGACCCGCATGTACGGGTCGTCCTCGGCGAAGAACGAGCTGATCGATTGCTCGTAGCTGACCCGCCGGCCCCAGCAGGCCAGCACAACCAGCAGGACCGCGACCGCGGTGAACGTGACATAACGCGTGGCGAGCAAGGCGCGAATCACGAAGGGCTCCATCCTCGGGTGAGCTCACAGCACCTCGTCGACCGCGATGACCTCACCCGGCAAGGCGGCGATGTCCGTGCTCTGACCGCGCGGCAAGATCCGAGTCTCCTGGTACGTCCCGTCCGGTTGAGGTCCTCGGTACACTTCCAAGCAGTCGTCCCGGAGGTTGGCGATCCAGAACTCCTGGATGCCGGACTGTGCGTACAGGAGCCGCATGATGTTCCGGTCATCATCCAGCCAGGAATCGGAGACCTCGACGAGGAGGAAGATCTCAGGGGGTTGGGGATGCCCTGAAGCGTAGGAATCCGCGCGCAGACGCAACAGGGAGACGTCCGGCTCCGGCTCGCTATCGGCAAGGCGAACCGGATCTTGGATGCCGACGATCGCCTGACCGGCGGCCCGCTGAGTCACGAGGCGGTTGAATCGCTTGAGACAACTCCCATGCCTGGGTCCCATGGCCATCTTGGGAATGATCTCCCCGCGGATGAGCTCGACGCGATCGTTCTCGGTGAGGTCGCCCTGTCGGATCATCTCTTCATAGTCGTCGACGGAATACTTGGTAATGGCCATGAGCGGCTCTCGACGCTGGGGAATGCCCGTCCCGTGCCGGCAGGCCAGGCGCATCCGATTCTACTCTGGGCAAGGACCCGACGCGAGATCAATCGATTGGGGGCGCGGAGCGAGAGGCCCCGGGCGAAGGCGATCCTGGCCGCCTTGCTCCAGACGTGGTATCCTTCCAGGAAATGGTGACCATGATCGAGTTGACCGAGGAACGAGCCGGCGTCCTCAAGCCAGGCCACCTCGTCGGTATGTCGGTTCCAGGGCAAGGAGCGCAATCATGGCGACGGTCCCACGGCAGCGACGGCCGCGCGCGATCGACTACCCCACGAGAGACGGGAAGCCCATGGCGGAGACCGATGTGCACCGCGAGGACAGGACGGACCTGATCCAAACCTTGAAGGAGTACTTCGCCCGCGCGCGCCGGGTCTACGTCTCGGGCAACCTGCTGATCTTTTACGAGGAGGGGAATCGCCGCAAGCACATCGCGCCCGACGTCTTTGTGGTCCGAGGCGTGAAGAAGCACGACCGCAAGAATTACCTGGTCTGGGCCGAGGGGAGGGCTCCCAACCTGGTGATCGAGATCACCTCGAAGTCGACCCGGCGGGAGGACCAGAAGAAGCTGGTGATCTATCGTGACATCTTGCGGGTGACCGAGTATTTCATATTCGATCCGACCGAGGACTATCTGGATCCCCCGCTCCAGGGTTTCCGGCTGGTCGGCGGGGACTATCTTCCCATCACACCGATCGACGGCCGGTTGCCCAGCCAGGTTCTGGGCCTGCGGCTGGAGCGTGATGGCGCGAAGCTTCGGCTGTGGGATCCGGCGACGGGGCAGCGACTCCCGACGCCGCAGGAGGCGCGCGCGGCGGCTGAGCACCGCGCCGAGGCCGCCGACCGCCGCGCCGGCGAGCAACGCCACCGCGCCGAGGCCGCGGAAGCCGCTCAGCGGCGTCATGCCGAAGAGATCGAGCGTCTCCGACGGGAAATCGAGTCCCTCCGGCGCGGATGAGGATTATTCGCCCTCGACGAACGGGAAAGCGGTACCGTTGAACGTCATGGGCCGTCGGACGTGATGCCGGCATGCGAGGGGGCTCCAGTCGAGGCGCAGGCGGGACGTCGAGGCGAGCCTCCAACCGAGCGGCCAGCACAGGGAGTCGATCGCCCCGGCGTGGGCTCGCGCCGGCAACTCGCTACCTGCACACCAGAACAGAGGGTGGGAGCGGCGGATCAAGCCCGACTGCCCCGTCTTTCGCAGCGATCGTCCTTGCGCAGGCCGGCGACCAGCGGGAGCCGCCGCGAAGGCTTTCGGCGGTTCGGGTCTGGACCGACGGAACAGCGATGAGGGTACAGGGGGTCGGAGGAGAGGGAACTCGTCTTCCCCGGGGCTCGTTCCGAGCGCGGACGAAGCCCGCTACCGTTTTCGAAAAGGTCTTGTGGCTCGGCCCTTGGCGGGCGCGGTCGCCGTAAGTAGGATTCGGGCAAGGAAGGCGGTCAATCTGGAACGCCCGACCCGCTCTTACCCGGAACTGTCTTCGCGAGGTACAATCTCGCCCATGGTAGATCGTGCGATCGTCCTGGCCGCCGCGCTGGCGTGTTCCTCGTGGGGCGCCGCCTCGGGTGCCGGCGGCGGGGCCCAGGATGGGCCATCGCCCAGCGCGGCGCGCGTCCGGGTTTCCGAGGTGACGATCCATGGGGACTTGGAGTGTTTCCGGATCGCGACGCCGACGGCGACCTATCTCTACGGCAAGCGGGGCGCCGGCTTCGCGAGCATCCTCGACAAGGACGGCCGCGATTGGGTCTCCTACCGGCCCGGTGGCAAGGCCCGCGGAGAGTACCGCGGGCTGCCCAAGTGCGGCCAGCCGACCAAGTTCTTCCACTGCGGCTACGGCTCCGGCCAGTACCCGACCGACAACCCCTTCACCAGCCGCGTCACGGCTCAGGCGGCCGGCCACGTCCGGATCGAGTCCCAGACCCGCGACGGCCGATCGGCCTGCGCCTGGGACTTCTACCCCGACCACGCGACCCTGACGCTCTTTCGCATCAGCTTGCCGACGTTCTGGTTCCTCTATGAGGGGACGCCCGGGGGCCAGCTCGACGCGAGCCGGGACTTTGTCATCCGGCCCGACGGGAGCAGGACCGCGCTGGATCAGCCCTGGTCGCAGGCGGTCCCCTGGGTCTGTTTCGGCGCCGCCGAGACGCCGGTGGGGTTCATCCTGGTCAACCACCAGGAGCTCGAGCCCGGCCAGGTCGATTCCTACGTCTCCTGGCCGTTCCGCAGGGAGGAGGACGGGTCGTACCAGGACATGACCGTCTTCGGCTTCGGCCGCAAGGGGTACAAGGAGCTGGTCGAGCACGTCCCCGACCTCAAGCGGCTCCCCGCCCGGTACAGCATCGGCTTCATCGACCGGGCCGACTTCACCACGGCCCGGGCGGCCTGCGAAGCGCTCGATGCCCCCCGTCCCGGCACGATGCGGGACCAGTACCAGCGGTGCGCCCTGGCCCACCGTGGCGACGCCGGGCGCGGTCGCGCGTTGTTCGCCGACCCCAAGCGGCTGGCCTGCTCGAAGTGCCACCGGGTGCGGGGCGAGGGGGGCGCGGTCGGACCCGACCTCTCGGACATCGGCGGCAAGTACGACTGCCCCCAGCTCATTGAGTCGGTGCTCGAGCCCTCGCGCCAGATCGTCGAGGGCTACCGCCCGACGGTCCTGGCCACGACCGACGGCCGGGTCCTCACCGGCATCGTCAAGGAGGAATCGGCCGCGGGGGTCACCCTGGTCGACGCCGAGGGGAAGCGGTGGGTCGTCCCCGCGGGGGAGATCGACCGGCGGCACCTCGGCGACACGTCGCTCATGCCCGAGGGCCTGGCCTGGGCCATCTCACCCCAGGAGTTTGCCGACCTGATCGCCTACCTGGAGACCCTCCGGTCCTCCGGCCAGGGCACGCCAGGCAGCCGCGTTGCGGGCCCCATCGCGCTCCCGCCGGGCTTTGCTCATGAGCGGGTCACCGGGGGAATCACCGGCGCCACGGCGATGGCATTCGCGCCCGATGGCCGCTGCTTCGTCTGCGAGCAAACCGGCAGCTTGCGCGTCGTGAAGGGAGATGGGCTCCTGCCACGGCCGTTCGTCACCCTCCCAGTCGATAGCTCCTGGGAGCGCGGGCTGATCGGTATGGCCCTCGACCCTCACTTCCAACAAAACCATTACGTTTATCTGTGCTCCGTCGCGCCCGATCCCTACCCCCATCACCGGATCAGCCGGTTCACGGCCGAGGGTGATGTCGCGCGGCCGGGGAGCGAGGTCATCCTGTTCGAAGGCGATAATCAGAACACGATGGGCGGCGAGGTCTCCGCCGGCCACCAGGGCGGGGCCATCCACTTCGGCAGGGATGGCAAACTCTACGTGGCACTCGGTGAGCAGACGGCCCGGGCGCCGTCGCAGAAGATGGATTCGCTGCTGGGCAAGATGCTCCGGCTCAATCCCGACGGCACCATCCCCGCCGACAATCCCTTCCTCCAGACCACCCAGGGCAAATACCGAGCCATCTGGGCTCGGGGTCTGCGCAACCCATTCACCTTCGCCGTCCAGCCGGAGACCGGCCGCATCTTGATCAACGACGTGGGACAGGACCGCTGGGAGGAGATCAACGAGGGGTTCGCCGGGGCCAACTACGGCTGGCCCCTGGCCGAGGGGCCCAGCCCCGACCCCCGCTTCCGCGGCCCGATCCACTCCTACCCGGTCGCCTCGATCGCCGGCGGCACGTTCTGCCCGACCGGTCCCCGGGGCAACTTCCCACCACACTACCGGGGCCAGTACTTCTTCGCCGACTTCGTCAAGGGTTGGATCAAGGTCCTCGACCCCGACCGCCCGCAACGGGTCGAGACCTTCGCCACGGGCTTCACCCGGCCGGTGGATTTGCAGTTTGCCCCCGACGGGAGTCTCTACGTCCTGCTGCGGGACGCCTGGGTCAAGGACCGGAACTTCCAGCCCGGCACCGGCTCGCTCCACCGCATCCGGTTCGTGGCCCAAGCTCCGGCGACCGGACCGCCACAGCCGGACCGGGCCACCCGGGCGGGCTTCACTCGTCCAGGTCGTGCCGATTCTTGAGGAACTTGCGAACCCTTCTCTCGGCTTCCTGGAGCCACCGCCCGCCGCCGGGTCGGGGAGGACGCCGCCAGATTTCGGCTCGCAGGTCCCGGGACCGCTTGCTCCCAAGGAGATGGCCGCTGGTCGAGCCATCGAGTTTCTCGGGTGCGGTGTACCCCGTCCAGGTCCCGGCCTCGGTCGGCCGGCGATACCGGGCCGCGTCCTCGGGGCCGGAGGCATCGAGCCAGGGGCCGAACCCGAACCGCTTGAACCGGGCCCGGCACGCCGAGCAGCGGTAGTAGTTGCAGTGCCTGGCGAGCCGCAGCAGCGCCCGGCGGGAGCACGCCGGACAGGGCTTGCCGAATGCCATCTCGACCAGGACGCCGAGCAGGACCAGGGTGGTGAGCCACCCGACCACGGCGGCCATGCCCAGGAATTCCGGCGAATGGACGAGACGGGGGACCGCCAGCCCGCTGGCGAAGACGGCGATCGCCATCATCAACTGCCCGATCGCGTTGAGCGGCGTGCGGAGCGGTTGCATCTCCGGCCTCCCACTGTTGCGTCCGACCACGCCATCGTAACGCGTCTCCGATCCGGAGGCCAGGACAGCCACGCAGGGTCTGCCCATCACCATGCTCGGGTCCGGGCGGCCTGAAGCGGGGACCTGGTCTGAGCCCGTGGCGGGGGGTCGGCCCTCACCACCCCCGGCCGCGCGCAACGTCGTTCTCATCGTCTGGAACACCGTCCGCGCCTGCGACCTGAGCCTTTAGCGGTTCCGATAGTAGCGGAGAAAAAAAACTAGGATGGCAAAGTTAACTGGAGGCACTGTTGCTCCAATTTCGCG
>JAJPJC010000150.1 GCA_021324445.1 Isosphaeraceae bacterium | reverse complement strand
GACGCCAGCCCGGAGGGGGAGCGGCTGCGCCGGTTCCAGCTGGCCGGCCAGCGGGCCTTGCTGCGGACCGTCGACACCTTGCTGAAGCTGCGCCGGCAGGAGACGATGGGGCCGGCCGGCGGCGAGCCGGCGGAGTCGTCCGGCCGCGGCGCGACGGTGGCCGGCCTGGCCGCGGCGATCGGCGGCGGCCCCGACGCCATCGACTCCTCCCTCGGCGCCGACCTCCCGCCGGTCGTCCCCGACCCACACGCCGCGCCGGAGCCGGGCTCTTGTGGGCCAGCCGGGGGCGGCTGCCGCATGGAAAACGCGCCCAACGAACCGACGGCCGCGGAAGCCGAGCTGCCGAGTGCACCCGAGGAATCCCCCGCGGCGCTGGACGATCACCAATTTTCGCCGAACGAACCTGACGACTCTCCTCCCGCAGGCAGCGCCAGCCCGCCGGCCGCATCCCCCGCGATTGGAATCGGGACTGTGGGGCAGCCGGGGCGGCTGCCCCACGTTGCCCCGGCCCCGGGGGTCAGCCCGGGCCGGAGAGGAGACGAGAGCGCATATTACCCCGGCAAGAAAGTAGGTCAGGCTGTCCAGCCTGACCTACTTTCTTGCCGGGGTAATAACAGATGATTGCACACAGGAAAAGCCGATCATCGGCGGCCGGAACGGCCGCGGGAGACCGCTGCCGCACCCGTTCCGGGTGCCGGACGAGCGCGGGGCGATCGAGTCCCGGGGTTTCATCCCGGGTTTTGTTCCTCTGCCCCACGGGCCACCGGAGACCGTCTCCGGCACGGGCCGCGTGCGCAACCCAATCGCGAGGCGCTCGCATGGTCTTACTCTTTCCCATCCTTGGCGACCGATTCGCTCGGCTTGAGGTCTTTCATGACTTCGCGGACGGCCACCTCGAGCTGGCGGTCGCGGCCGGCGAGGTTGTCCTCGGGAGTGTTCTCGACGTAGATGTCGGGCTGGACCGCGTGGTTCTCCATGTTCGTCCGCGCACTGTCGGCCAGGAAGACGCCCACGCCGGGCGTCCGGATCGTCGAGCCGTCGATCAACGCATAGCTGCCGGTGCCGATCACGGCACCCATCGTCGGGGTGCCGATCACCTTGCCGAGTCCCAGAGCCCGGAAACCGGCGGGGAACATCTCGGCGTTGGAGGCGCTCCGCCAGTTCTGGAGCACGACCTTGGGGCCGAAGTAGCCGGTGAAGGGCCGCTCGGTCGGCTCGACGCCCCGCGGCTGCCAGACCTCATACGGGCGCTGGACCAGGATCGCCAGCAGCTCCTGCTCGATGTTGCCCCCGCCGTTCCACCGCTCGTCGATCACCAGGCCCTCCTTGTGCCGGTACTCGGCCAGCTCCTTCTTGAACTTGGCCAGCGACTGGCCGTCCATCGCCTGGATATGGAGATACCCGACCCGGCCGCCGGAGAGCTTGTCGACCAGCTCGCGCCGTTGCTTGACCCAGCGCTCGTAGCGGAGCCGGCTGAAGGCCGTCATCGGGATCGGTTCGTACTTGACCTTCCAGGCACCCTCGGGCGTGGGCTTGTCGTTGAGCGTCAGCTCGACCTTGCGGTTGAGCCGGCGGCCCAGGAACGCGTCGTAATCGTCGCCGGCCTTGACCGGCTTGCCGTCGATCGCGATCAGGTAGTTCCCCTTGGCGACCTTGATCCAGTCCTTGTCGGCCGGTCCGTCTTCATAGACGTGGGTGACCTTGTACCGGCCGCTGAGGGCGTCCGACTCGAGGTCCAGCCCGAGGTGGCGCGTCACGACCGGCGGGGTCTCGCCAGCGGCGGCTCGGCCCCGGCCGGCCGAGGCCCCGGTGTGCGAGGCGTTCAATTCGCCGATCATCTCATTGATCAGGTTCATCAATTCGTGGCGGTCGGCGACGTAGGCCACCAGCGGCTTGTACCGGGCGCGCATGGCGTCCCAATCGGTGCCGTGCAGCTTCGGGTCGTAGAAGCGATACTTCATGCACCGCCAGGCGTCGTCGAACATCTCGTCCCATTCCAGGGGCTTCTCGATCCGGACGCTGACGTTGAAGCTGATCCGCCGTCGAGCCCCGCTCCCGCCCCCGCCCCCGTCCCCGGGCCCGGACGGTGGCGCGGCGTCGCCGCCGCCGCGCGGACCGGCCCCGCCCCGGCCGGCCATCGCGGCAAAGCCGCCGCCGCTCCCGCCCCCGCCGACCGGCACGGTGAAGACCGACTCACCCTCCTGAAAGAACAGCGTGCGACCGTCCCGGGTCAGCCGCAGGTGGGTCAGGCCGCCCCGGAAGCCGCCGCGGAACCCGCGCGGCCGGTCGTCGCCGTCGGCGGGGGTCGGACGGGGCGTCCCGGTGGCGATCCGCGTCAGCCGCCGGCCATTGTCCTGGATCGAGTAAATCGACGGGGCACCCCCGCCGCCACGGCCGCCAAACCCACCGGGCCCGCCCGGGGTACTCTCCGAGGCGACGAAGATCACCGTTCGGCCGTCCGGGGCCGGGGTGTAGTTGAACACCGAGCCGACGCGCGTCACCTGCCGGGTCCGCCGCTTCAATCCGGCCCAGTCGATCCTGGGCGTCCGGGCCGCCACCGGCCCGCTTCGACCCGCCATCCCCACAGGGCGGCGCCCCTCGAAGCCCCCGTCAGGTGCGCCTTCGGCACGCGGCTCCGGATCATCCGGATCCCGCGTCAGCTTCTCCAGCGGCACGCAGAAGAGATGCGACGCCGGCCGCGTCTCGGCGCTGAATTCCCCCTCCCTGCGGACGAAATAGACCTTGGTCCCGTCGGCCGAGAACCGCGGATTGGACTCGTCAGCCGAGTCGAAACTGATCTTCTTCTCCTGGCCCCCGTCGCTGGGGATCAGGTAGACATCCGTGGATCGGGTGACGTCCGGCTTGGAGTAGGCGATCAGCTTGCCATCGGGCGACCAGGCCGCCGGGCCGATCGGGCCATAGCTGGAGGAGGCCAGCTCCTTGAGCCCCCTGCCGTCGGCACCGATCCGGTAGAGCTTCCGGTCCGAGGTCGTGAACGCGATCGACCGGCTGTCGGGCGACCAGGCCAGGGACGACTTGAGGGCGTCCAGGTCGGTGACCCGCCGCGCCGCGCCGGCGCCGTCGGCGGCCAGCACGTGGATCTCCTCGCGGCCGCACTGGTCCGACACGAAGGCGATCGACTTGCCGTCGGGGGAATACTGGGCCTCCCGGTCCCGGGCCGGGCCATCCGTGAGCTGGCGGAGGTCCCCGCCGTCCTCCCCGGTCGGCACGGTGAAGAGCTCCCCGTGGACGCTCAGGACGATCTGCCGGCCGTCGGGGGCCAGGTCGTAGTCGTCGACGGTCGAGTTGAAGTCCCTGACTTCGGTCAAGGTCTCCTGGGTCTCGGCGGCGATCTCCAGGCGGATCGGCTGGACCTCCCGGCTGGCGACATCCAGCTTCCAGATGCCGTACTCATGCTCGAACACGATCGTCTTGCCGTCGCTGCTGATGCCGGGGAACCGGACGTCTCCCGTGGTGAAGCGCGTCACCGGCTCGGCCGAGCCGCCGGTCTCGCGGACCCGCCAGATGTTGGTCAGCCCCTTGCCCTCGCGGTCGCTCACAAAATAGATGAAGCCGTCATGTCCCCAGAGCGGCCAGGAGTCCATGCCCTCGAAGTGGGTCAGGTCCTGGAAGGTCCTCGAGCCCAGATCCATGACCGTCACGTCGCTCTGATATGCGCCGCGGTAATACTTGCGCCAGTAGGCCTGGGCCTTGCGGTTGATCGCCAGCTTGGTCCCGTCGGGCGAGTAGGACCCGGCCACGCCCATGTCAGGGCCGGCGTCGCGGGGCAACCCGCCGTCGATCGAGACCACGTACAGCTTGCCCATGAAGTCCTCGCCCCGTTGACTGGCGAACAGGATGCCCTTGCCGTCGGGCGTCCAGCCCAGCACGGTCTCGTCGGCCGAATGGACCGTCAGCCGCCGCACGGCTCCCCCCTCCGTGGGGATCACGTAGATATCCATGTTCCCTTCCCGGTCGGAGGAGAACGCAATCTGGCGGCCGTCGGGGGCGAACCGCGGGGCAATGTCCCGCGCCTTGTGGACGGTCAGCCGCCGTACATTCGTGCCGTCCTCATGGGCGGTCCAGATGTCGCCAAGGTAGGCGAAAGCGACCGTGCCGGCGTGATAGTCCGGAGAACGCACCAGCTTCGCCTCGCGCGCCAAGGCCGCGCAGGGGATGCTCAGCAGGAGAAACAGGGCCAGTGGGATGCGTCTGAACATGGAGGGAATTCCGATAAAAGGGGTTCGTCTCGCGGGCGGGAGAAAGCCGCCGCGGTGGCCGCGCGTGGTCCCTTTCAACTAGGCGACAGTCTGGGCAGCCCCGGCCTCAGTCCCGCCCGGCGGACGCTGGCCGGCACTCGGCCCGCCCCGTCCCCGCCCATCCGGACCGCTCGTCCGGGGCGAGAATCGCACCGCCAGTGTGCCAGATCTGGGGCAGGCCGGACAGGGACTTGTTGACGCTTTAGAAGTTTGGGGCTCCTCCTGCGCGTCCCTCCCGCTCGGTGACCAGGAGGCGGCCGACCGCTCCGATGAGAATCGGGGCTCCCTCACCGCTCGACCGAGGGAACTGAGAGATGATCCGGCGCCTCCGCGAATGGGTCCTGAGCCTGACCGGCATGGTTGTCGCGCTGATCGTTCTATCGTCTTTCCTCATAGCCAGTTACGAGCTTGACACCTGGCCCTGGGCCGATCGCCGGCCGCTGCGAGAGCGCTACGAGTTCGCGACGGTCCGCCGCACGACTCTGCTGCCGATCCAGAGTGCCCCCGGCCGGGTGGAGAGTACGCGGCGGACGGTGATCCAGTGCGAGCTGGAGAACATCGCCGGCAGCGGCTCGACCGGCGGCGGGGCCTCGACGCTGCTCTGGATGCTTCCCGAAGGGACACCCGTGCGGCGGGGCGACCTGCTGGCAAAGCTCGATGGGTCGACTTACGAGGAGATGTTCCGCCAGCAGGTGATCGTCGTCGAGCAGGCCAAGGCCAGTCATCTTCAGGCCCGGCTCGATTACGAGATCGCCCAGCTCGCGGTCCGGGAATACCTCGAGGGGACCGTCAAGGAAACCGTCGAGGGGATGGAAGGGTCGATCGCGCTGGCCCGCGCGGACGTCGCCCGGGCCGAGCATCGCCTGGAGTGGACGAAGAAGATGAACCAGAAGGGCTATGCCTCGGCCGTCCAGGTCGTCAACGATCGGCACACCGTGAACACCCTCGAACTGGCTCTGAAGCGGCAGCTCGGCAACTATGACCTGTTCCGCAGGTTCACGCTGCCCAAGACCGAAAAAACCCTCCGCGCCGCGGTGACCACCGCCGAAACCCGGATGAATAACGAATACGTCCGCCTCCAGCGCCAGCTCGAACGCTACGAGCTGCTCCGGAAGCAAGTCGAGCGCTGCACCATCCGGGCACCCCATGACGGCATCTTTTACTACTGCAAAGGTGGGGAGGGCGGCGGAGGGAGGGGCGGTGGTGGCGGCGGCCGGGGCGGTGGCGGTGGCGGCGGGGGGGGAGGACCCCGGAGCGTCCAGATCGAGGAAGGGATGCCCGTACGGCAAAGACAGGCGCTGTTCTACCTGCCCGACTTGACGGAGATGGAGATCCAGGTGGCCCTCAACCAGTCGGTGGTCGATCGCATCCGACCGGGACTGCGCGTCCGCGCCCGCTTCGAGGCCCTGCCCCAGCTCGAGCTGCCAGGCGAGGTTGTCTCCGTCAACCAGATTCCGGTACAGCAAGGTGCCAACGGCGAGGATGTCCGTTACTTCCAGGGCATCGTCGCGCTGGATCAACCCGGTCAGGGTCTCAAGCCCGGCATGAGCGCCCGTGTCGAGATCATCCTGCCCCCGCGCCCGGACGTGCTGGCGGTTCCTCACCGAGCGATCGTTGCGGAACAAGGCCGCAACGTCGCCTGGGTGTTGCGGGACGAGCAACTCCTGCGGCGCGAGGTGCGACTGGGTCAAGCCACTCCGGAGCTGGTCGAGATCCGCGAGGGACTGGCCGAGGGGGAGCAGGTCGCCCTCGATCCACCTACCCAGAGCGGGCGTCCCCAATCGCTCTCCGGCTTCCTGGAGCAGGAGTGGGTCGTCCCGGCCAGCCCGACACCGACACCGGCCGCCGCCGGGTCGCGAGCGCGCCGCAACGACCAGCCGACCTCCGATTCGTCCGAGCGCCGGAAAAATCGACGCAAGTCCTCCGACGGCCAGGACAGACCACGCGGACGAACCCGGTCCCAGGGCGAGGCCGCGTGATCCGCGGGACGGCTCGCTCCCGGTTCCGTCCGGTCCCTCGTGGCCTGCCAATCTCTCCTCACACCGGGTACACTCGGATTTGGCAGGGTCGTTGTCGTGGCGCCGCGCCAATCCCTGACGATTGGATGCACCGCGACTCGCCTCCCGCTCCAGGAAAGGAGAGAGCGATGGCGGATCATCCTCCGCGACCGGAGGACTCGGGCTGGCCTTCGGACATCGGGCCCGTCAAGCCGGGTATCTGGCAGAGACCAACTCCCCCCTGGCTCTGGCTGCTGACCATGGGGCTCCTGGCCCTGATCTTCTGGCAATTCGTACCCAAGAACGAGGTCCAGGTCCTGTATCATCCCTGGTTCATGGAGCAGGTCGAGAACGACAACATCAAGAGCATCTCATTCCAGAGCAATGAGTTCCGCGGGGAACTCCGCCGGCCGCAGCCGTACCGCACCGCCACCGGAGCCAGCACGCTGGTCAAGCGGTTCTACACCTACGCCCCCTCCGAAGACCTGATCCAGCCGGTCGTCGAGAGACTGCAAGAGCATGCCAGGGATGCCAGGAAGACGAACGTCGATCCGGTCAGGATCGAGGGGAGCCCGCCCAGCACGGCCAACGGCCTGGCCTGGGTGATGATCTTGATGCCCACCTTCCTCATCGCCGCCTTCATCTGGCTGATGATGCGGCGGGCGCGGGGAGGCTAGCCGCTACCCACTGAACTTTCGGCGAATCTTCGCTACAATTGGTGTGCGGCGGTCGTCCGGTGGCGAAGGCCGTAGTGCGTCGTTCCGTCCTGATGACGCCGATCATTCATCGCATCGCAAACTGGTGAGTTCGCATGGAGAATCGACCGCCGCAACAGGAGACCCCGCGCCGGCCCCCGGCCCCTGGCCGCAAGCCGAATGGGTCCGGCGGGTCACAGACACCCCCCTGGCTCTGGCTGCTGGTCCTCGGGCTGCTGGCCCTGATCTTCTGGCAATTCGTGCCCAAGAACGAGGTCCAGGTCCTGTATCATCCCTGGTTCATGGAGCAGGTCGAGAACGACAACATCAAGAGCATCTCGTTCCAGGGCAATGAGTTCCGCGGGGAGCTCCGCGAGCCGCAGCCGTACAGCACCACCACGGGAGCCAGCACGCTGGTCCGGCGGTTTTTCACCTACGCCCCCTCCGAAGAGCTGATCAAGTCGGTCGTCGAGAAGCTGCAAGAGCATGCCAAGAAAGCCAAGGAGAAGGGGATCGAGCCGGTCAAGATCGAGGGGAGCCCGCCCAGCACGGCCAATGGCCTGGCCTGGGTGATGTTCTTGATGCCCACCTTCCTGATCGCCGCCTTCATCTGGGTGATGATGCGGCGGGCGCGCGACCAGTTCGATGGCGGCATCCTCGGGAGCTTCGTCAAGAGCCCGGCGAAACGGCACGACAAGTCGAAGCAGCGTACGACCTTCGATGAGGTCGCCGGGCTGGAGAACGCCAAGTCGGAACTCCAGGAGATCGTCGAGTTCCTCAAGAACCCGGAGAAGTTTCAACGGCTGGGGGGTCGGATCCCCAAGGGAGTGCTGCTGGTGGGCCCGCCCGGCTCGGGCAAGACCCTGCTGGCCCGGGCGGTCGCCGGCGAGGCGGGCGTGCCGTTCTTTTCCATCTCGGGCTCGGAATTCATCCAGATGTTCGTCGGGGTCGGGGCCAGCCGGGTCCGCGACATGTTCAAGACGGCCAAGGAAAACAGCCCGTGCATCCTCTTCATCGATGAGATCGATGCGGTCGGGCGCGTCCGCGGCGCGGGACTGGGCGGCGGCCACGACGAGCGCGAACAAACCTTGAACCAGATCTTGACCGAGATGGATGGCTTCGCGCCCAGCGAGAGCGTCATCGTCCTGGCGGCCACCAACCGGCCCGACGTGCTCGACCCGGCCCTGCTGCGTCCCGGTCGTTTCGACCGGCATGTGACCGTGGATCGGCCCACCAAGAAGGGGCGGCTGGAGATCCTCAAGGTGCACACCCGGAATGTCCCGCTGGCCGCGGACGTCGACCTGGACAAGATCGCGCGGAGCACCGTCGGCATGAGCGGCGCCGACCTGGCGAACCTGGTCAACGAGGCCGCCTTGCTGGCCACGCGCGAGAACAAGAACGCCGTGGACAACAAGGACCTGGACGCCGCCATGGATAAGGTCATCCTGGGCGCCAAGCGCGAGGAAGTCATCACCAAGAAAGACAAGCGCGCCACGGCCTTCCACGAGTCGGGGCACGCCCTGGTCGGCTGGTTGACGGCCAAGTCCGACCCGGTCCACAAAGTGACCATCATCCCCCGCGGCCGGACCCTGGGCGTGACCCAGTACTTGCCCGAGGAAGACCGCGTCAGTTACAACGAGAGCCAGATCATCGCCAAGCTCGACTCGATCATGGGGGGCCGCGCCGCCGAGAAGCTGATCTACGGCGACCTGAGCACCGGGGCGGCCGAAGACCTCAAGCAGGCCACCCGGCTGGCCCGGTTGATGGTCACCCAGTGGGGCATGAGCGATCGCGTCGGTCCGGTCTTCTTCCGCGCCTCCGAAGAACACCCGTTCCTCGGCCGGGAGATGGCCGAGCTGCGCGACCACTCCGAGCACACCGCCCAGCTCATCGACGAGGAGGTCGCCCGCATCCTCCGCGAGGCCGATGAACGCGCCTACCGTCTCCTGGAGGAGCATCGCGATGACCTGGAGCGCGTCACCGAGGCGCTGATCGAGCGCGAGGTCCTCACCGAGGGGGAACTCGAGGAGCTCGTCGGCAAACGCGTCATCGACGAGGAAGAGACCGTGGAGACTCGCAGCAGCAAAGACGTGGTCGTGGCCTCCATCGATAATCCGTCCTGAGTGTTCAATTGTTCAATATTCCGTGTCGGTGTTCAGGAGTGATCCGTCGAGGACGTGTTCTCAAGGCATTACTGAACACTGAACACTGAAACCTGAACACCGGAAACTGAACACTGAACACCGAGGCCCTGGCCATGTCACCATCCACAACGATCCCGAAAGCCACGGCGCCTGTGGTGTGCGCGGGGCTGGTGGTCGCCGATCATGTGTGTCCCCCACTGGACCACCTGCCGCGGCCGGGGGAGTTGATCGCGGTGGAGAAGCTGGTCCTGAACATTGGCGGCGGGGCGGCCAACACGGCGGTCGACCTCGCCCGGCTGGGCGTCACGGCGGCGATCTGCGCTCGCGTGGGCGACGATGCCTTCGGCCGCTTCGCCACCGAGACTCTTCGCGGCCATGGGGTCGACTGCACCAGGCTCGCACTCGATCCCAACCGGGCAACCAGCCAGACGTTGATCGTCAATGTCCGGGGGGAAGATCGCCGGTTCATCCACTCGGTGGGCGCCAATGCGGGGTTCGTCGCCGCCGACCTCGACGGGTTGCTGGATCGGGCTCCCCGGGTCTTGCACATCGGCTACTTTTTGATCCTCCCCCAGCTGACGGCGCACGAGCTGGCGGAGCGGTTCCAGCGTGCCCGGTCCGCCGGCACCATCACCCTCCTGGACGTGGCGACCCCGGGACCGGGCGCTTACCTCGACCGGCTCAAGGTCGTGCTGCCCCAGACTGATCTCTTCGTGCCCAACACCGACGAGGCCGAGCTCATCCTCGGTGAGACGGACCCGGTGCGGCAGGCACGGATCTTCCACGACCTGGGTGCCCGCCGGGTGGTGGTCACCTGCGGCGAGGGGGGCGTCGTTTCCGTCTCGGAGAGTTTGCAGGTGAAGCTGGCCGCCTATTCCGTCCCTTATGTCGATGGCTCGGGGGGCGGCGATGCCTTCAATGCCGGCTATATCGTCGGGCTCCTGGAAGGCCGGCCCGAGATCGAATGCCTCAAGCTGGCCAGCGCCGTGGGGGCGAGTTGCGTCCGCGCGGTGGGCACGACCGAGGGGGTCTTCACCCGCGCGGAGGCCGAGCAGTTCGTCGCCAGCCATGAGCTCGCCATCGAGCCGATCCGCTGAGTCGTTCCGATCAGATGTCGAGGATGACCTCGGCGAGCCAGCCGCCCCCCTCGGGCCGGACGACCAGCCCATGCCGCGTGGCCGCCTTGACCTCGTGGTCGAGGATATGCCGGTCCCGATCGATCGGCTCACCGGCGATTGTCGCTTCCAGATGATTGTCGCTGGCGTCGACATCGACGTCGAAGCGGTGATAGAGTCGATGCCGGGTCTCGCAACGGTAGATCAGCTCGTTGAGCCAACTGAGCAAGAGGTCCTCGGTCGATTCGGCCGCCAGGCTGAGGGTCTCCTCGTCCTGGTCGCGGACCTCCGCACGGTTGGCGACGATCACGTCGAACAGGCCGGCTGCGGCCGTTCGAAACAGGTCCGGCAGGTCGCTGGCGACGATCCGCAAACCCAGGTCGGCGGTGTGCTCGAAGGTTTCCGCATGTCCCATCGAGGTGTTCCATGGTCGAAACAGGCCAGCCGGCGCCGGACTTCACGCTCAAGGACCAATCGGGCCGGGACGTATCGCTGTCTCAGTTGCGGGGCAGCCCGGTGGTGCTCTACTTCTACCCCAAGGATGATACACCCGGCTGCACCAAGGAAGCCTGCGCCTTCCGCGACGCCTTCGACGACTACCTGGCGCAGGGCGCCAAGATCGTCGGCGTGAGCCCCGATGGCGTCGATTCGCACGCGCGCTTCGCCCGGAAGTTCGCCCTGCCGTTCACCCTGCTGGCGGATCCGGAACGCACGGTCTGCCAGGCGTATGGCGTCTGGAAGGAGAAGACCCTGTATGGTCGCAAGTCCATGGGCGTGGAGCGCACCACGTTCGTGATTGACGGCCAGGGGATCGTCCGCGCGGTCTTTCCTCGGGTCCGGGTCGAGGGCCACAGCGCGGCGGTGATCGAAGCCATCCGAGGCCGTGCGTCGCGATGACTCGAGCCGAGCACGGTTCCCGGCGTCTGAGGTCCCGCGGTCAGCCCATGGCCAGGGAGGGCAAGCCGAACTCCAGTTCCTCGCGGTGGTTGCGGAGGTGTTGCTCCAGCTTGCGCAACGCCTTGTATTTCTCGTCGCTGACCCGCGTCAGGGGCAGATTCAGCTCGGTGCCGATCTCGGGGACCGACCAGCCGCGCATCCACAACTCGATGATCCGATCCTGTCGGCGGCTCAAGACGGCACGTCGGGCCGATTCGAGGATCTCGCCCAGCTCGATCTGGTTGCGCTGCCGCTCATCCAGGTTGGACGCGGGTGTCGTAAACCCGTCCAGGGGCTTGAACCGCTTGGTGCGCTGCACCCGCTTGCGCACCATGTCAATGGCACGGACCAGCTCGCGACGTTCCGGCGTGTCTTCCGCCAGGACCTGTGTCAAGTCGAGCTGTCCGCTGCGGGCCTTGGTCAGGAGGCGGCAGCAGACTTCCTGGGTGCAATCATCCCAGAGTCTCGGGTCGAGCCGGGCGTTGCGCCAGCAGACCGTGCAATAGCGTTGAATGTCTCGGACCAGGTCGGTTTCCGACGCCTGGGCCGACAACGCGGCCAGGCCGATGGCCAGCGCCACGGCGGTCGGGGCGGCCCTGCGCGTGCGGGGCACCGGGCTCTCCGAACCGACCGGCGTGTTTGGGTCGGGGCCGACCGGCACCTGCTCCTGGGAGGGGTTGTCGTGCATCATGACCCTTCGGTCTCGCTTCATGCTCCAGTTCGCCTTGAGCCGTTCCTTCTCCCCCTAATCGGACCATGCCCGGGGGGAGAATCGCCAAGATGCGGGTTGTTAGTATATTCTATGCCGCAAGGAAAGGCGAAGGTCTGCTGGGATCTTTCGCCGGGTGCGCCCGGTTTCCCGAGTGGGACCAGCTCAGCTTGGGATCTGATGGTCTTGTTTTAAGTTCGCGTCATCCATGACGTTGGATCGACTGGGCCGGGTCGGCCGGACGATCTCCCACCCCCGGGCACGGGCCAGGCGGAGAAGCCGACGGCGCGGGTGTACCACGACGGCGTGTCCCACGCGTTCCAGCAGGGCCCGATCGCTCCAGTTATCCGCATAGGCGACGGCGCGCTCCATCGCCACGCCGTGCTCAAGGGCCCACCGCTCGGCGCGCTGAAGCTTGCCCTCACCATAGCATGGTGGCCCGGTTCCGACTCCGACCAGCCGCCCGCGCTCGATGACGACGGGGGTGGTCAACATGTCGATGCAGCCCAGGTAGATGCTCAGGGGCTCGATGACCAGCGCCGGTGAGGACGACACCAGGACGATCGGCGTCCCCGACCGGCGCAGGCCCGCGAGGTGCTCGACGACCCCGTCATACAGCCGGGGCCGGACATGTTCCACGAAGTTCTCGTAGGCGATCCGCTCCAGCTCGATGATGGGGATGCTGGCGATGTAGTTCAATCCGATCTCGATGAGGCGGCCATAGTCGAGCCGTCCAAAGCGATGCTGCAATCCATGATAGAGCGCACGGAGGAAGAAGGAGCGGCGAATCAGGCCGCGCCGGTAGAGGATGCGGGCGAAGAGGAACGTGGTGGTTTGGGCCAGGAGAGTGCCGTCGACATCGACGAAGGCGACCGAGGGGGGTTCTGGGAAGACCGGCCAGGGAGAGGAGCTCATGCGATTGCCTCCGCTGTGGAGCTGACCCAGCGGCCGATCCGGACGGTCAGGTCACGCGCTTCCGCCGGTTCGACAGCTT
This sequence comes from Isosphaeraceae bacterium, assembly GCA_021324445.1. Classification (GTDB taxonomy): domain Bacteria; phylum Planctomycetota; class Planctomycetia; order Isosphaerales; family Isosphaeraceae; genus JAJPJC01. The sequence goes on along the minus strand of JAJPJC010000150.1, from coordinate 6,148 downwards.
CGGCGATGACGCGGACGATCGGCTCGGTGTTGCTGGCCCGGATGTGGACCCAGCGGTCGTCCCACTCGAGTCGGAGACCATCGCGACGGTCGGCGCGGGCCTCCGGGAACGCCGTGGCGATGCGGTCCCACAGGGCGGCGACGTCCCTCGACGCACCCGCTTCGGTCCCACCGAGGGGATACTGCTCCTTCACCATCGTATACTGGGGCAAACCGGCGACTAGACGCGAAAGTCGTTCTCCGGTCGCGGCCATCAGGTCGAGCACCAAGCCCATGGCCAGGACGCTATCCCGGACATAGCCGATCCGGGGGTCGATCACGCCGCCGTTGCCCTCGCCGCCGAGGACGGCCGACTCGGCCAGCATCCCCTCGACGACGTTGATCTCGCCCACGGGGGTGCGGACGACCGGGCAGCCCAGACGGCGCGCCACATCCTCGCAGGCCCGCGAGGTCGACAGGTTGATCACCAGCGGACCCCGGGCCTGCTCCAGCCGGCGCGACGCCGCCAGGGCCAGGGTCAGTTCCTCGCCGATATAGCGACCCGTCTCATCGATGATCGCCAGGCGGTCCGCATCGGGATCCTGAGCGAAGCCGACCGCGGCACCCACGGCGGGCACGATGGCGCTGAAGGTCCGGAGGTTTTTCTCCGTGGGCTCGGGTGGATGGTCATAACGACCATCGGGCGCGCCGCCCAGGACCAAGGCGTGCGCCCCCACGGCTTCGAGCAGGGCGGTTGCCAGTCGCCCGCCGGCGCCGTGGCAGGCGTCCACGACGACCGGGAAGCCGCGCCGCCGGATCGCCGCCACGTCCAGCACCTCGAGCACGCCGGCCAGGTGGCCCGAATCGGGATCCTCCAGCCGGTGCGATCGACCCAGGGCATCCCAGCTCGCCCAGGGGAAATCGCGGCGCCGCCAACGGTCGAGCAGGGCCTGGCCCTGGCTCCCCCCCAGGACCATGCCGCCGGGCTGGAAGAACTTGAGCCCGTTGTACTGCGGAGGGTTGTGGGATGCCGAGATCTGGATGCCCCCGGCCGCGCGCCGCTCCCGCACGAGCCAGCCGATGGTCGGAGTCGCCACCGGGCCGGCCAGCCAGACATCGTGGCCGGTCGCCGTCACGCCAGCCTCCACGGCCGCGGTGAAGACGGCCGCCGACGCGCGGCCATCATGACCCACCACGATCGGACCCGGCTGGCATTCGCCGGCATACGCCGCTGCGAACTCCACGGCCGTGACCGGGTCGAGGCCGTCGCCGACCACGCCTCGCAACCCCGAGATACTCGCAATCCTCGTCCCCGGCCCATTCACCCGGATCCTCCTTCGCTCGCCCGCCTCAAGTGCGGCCATCCCCATCGGCGGCATCGTCTCCTCGGCGCTCCAGGTCCCCTACCGCCCTAACTTAGAGAAGGGACGTACCCGTCGGCAAGGCCCCGGCCATCACCTTATGTCATCCCTCCCCCCCGGACGATATCCCTTCCAGACGAGGATTTCTCGCATTCGTATCAATTCTCTGTCAAAATAGAGAAACTCGGAAGGATAGCTAACCCAACTCGTCTGGATTGCTACGATCATCTGTCGTATAGGGAGGCCCGCGTCGCCTGGGGGGCCATTCGGCGGGTGAACCGGGGCGATCAAGGGGATCAACGGCGATGACAGTGCCGAACCTGCGACCGACTTTCGACAACGCGGGCTTGCAGCGCGAGATCATGCGACTTCGGGGTGTGGATAACGTGACGAATCTGGTTTACCTCGCTGGCGAATACTTGAGTTTGATCGTGGTAGCGGGTTCGGCGGTGCTCTTTGCGCAGTATCGCGGGTCGTGGGGTTTGGCCTGGTCGTGGAACATCCCGGTGTTCGCCCTGGCGATGGTGTTGATCGGGGGGATCCAGCACCGGCTCGCGGGGTTAGGTCATGAGGCGTCGCACTACTCGTTCATGAAGAACCGGTTCCTGAACGACTTCGTGCCCGACGTGCTGTGCATGTTCCCGCTGATGACCACAGTGCACTTCTACCGGTTGTTCCACATGGCCCATCACCAGTTCACGAATGACCCGGAGCGGGATCCGGACCTTCAGAACCTGGGGCATGGCAAACAGGCCCAGGAATTCCCCATGTCGCGCGGGCGGTTCGTGAGGGTGATCTACCTGGGCTTGCTGGTCGCGCCGATCCGCTTCGTGCAGTACCAGTGGGCGTATTTCCAGGTGAACACGCTGGGGCAGGGGAAGAACGAGTATGTTCGCGCGTCCACGGCGGGTACCGGGAATGCGGGCCCCTGGCCCAGGCTGGGGACGGTCTTGGGGTTTGCCTACCTGCTCGGTTTCAACGCGCTGACGTGGGTCCTGACGAACACCGATCGAGTACACTGGCTGGTCCCGGCCGGATTGCTCGGAATCGGCCTGGCGGCCGGCGTGACTCATGCCTTGCCGGACTGGGCCGTGTTTCGCTCACCATTCCGCCAGGCTTACTCGACCCGGTTCGGGGGAGTGGCCCGACTGGCTTACTTCACGATGCTGCTGGAAGTCCTCGCGCATCTGCGCTGGTTGACAGGCGGGGTCTCGGCGGTTTACTTCACGGTGCTCTGGCTGGTCCCCCTGACCACCTCGTTCATGTTCTTCATGTTCTTACGGGACGTCTATCAGCACTCCAACGCCGACGCCGGGCGCCTGACCAACTCGCGGGTGTTCTTCACCGATTCATTCACCCGATGGGCGGTCTTCGTCTATGGTCAGGACATGCACATCCCGCATCATCTGTTCCCGGCGATTCCTCATTATCGCCTCCGACGGCTGCACGAGCTGTTGAAGCAAGACCATGCACTCTATCGTGAGCAGGTGATCGAGACTCATGGGACCTTCCACGACCCGGAGGGAAGACGGACGATCCTGGACGAGATGACGAAACCCCAGTCCAGCCCCGCTCTGGGTCCGGTCGGAACGGTCTGAGGATCAGATCCCTTCGATTCGCCTACCTCGATGCTTGCAGGATGAGATCCACCCCCTCCCTGATCTGACCGGCCGCGACGGTGAGCACCCGCCGCGAGTCGTCGGAGGCGTCATCCTCCCCGAAGTAGATGACCTTCCCCGCCCAGATGTACTGTCTTCCAGAACGCAGGAAGCGGAGCTCGAAGCGACCCGTCTGATCGGACTTGGTTATCGGCCCGTAGATGTGTTGCTCCAACCGGTCGGAGGCGCGGGCTCGGACCTCGCACCTGGGCACGGGCTTCCCTTGGAAGTCCAGGACCCGGCCGCGCACGATCGCCGGGCGGGTCAATCTCAGCTCGACGTCGCGGATCTCCTGGCCCGGCTGCGTGCGAATGGGCGGCAGGACGCCATTGGCCCATGTCCGCCACGGGCCATACTTTCCGTCATGGGCCATGAGGTTGTACCGGCGCTGGCCGCTGGCCGGGAGCCAGGCGATGAAGCGACCGTCGCGATCGGCCTGGACGCTGAACCGCGTATCGCCGGTCAACGAATTGTCACTGCCGGTCATCGCCCGGGCGACCGTGGCGCCGGCGACGGGATTGCCATCGGGATCCACGACCCGCCTGGTGATCTTCACGCCGCGCTCGATGGTGATCACGACCGGCTCCATTCCGGGACATTCGATCGTGACTTCGGCCGTCGTGCCGGCCCGGAACGCCACGTCCTGAGCCGCACGGTAGGTCCAGGGGACATCCCGACTGTGGCCGCCAGGAAGATCTTGGCCGTCCCTTCGTCGAGCCCGCGGAACCAGAATCGGCTCTGGTCGTCGGTCGTGGTTTGGCCACCTTGATTGGTGACCCTTCCGCCCGGGCCTCGACTCCCCTGCACGTGGACCTCCACGCCCGAGACACTCGTGCCGGGGAGCGTCGTCACGACCCGTCCGAAGACCCGCGCCGCCGAGATCATGGTCAGCGGCCGGGCGGTTGCTTCCCTCGGAACGACGCCACTTCCCGTCATCAGCGAGGAGCCGCGCAGCCCTTCCACGACGACCCGCATGGTGCCCTTCCCGGGGCCGATCACGCCGGGTTTCAGACCGCCCCCCGGAGTGCGACTTCGAAGGTGAACCGTCCCCTGGTATCGGTGTAGCATGAGTAAACCGACTCCAGCGGCGTCACGCTGACGTCGTCCGGCGGGACGTGCTCGAAGGAGACGGCGACCCTGCCGCCGCGGACACCCTTGGTCTCGACGGGCCGCGTGGCGACCAGCTCGATGCGGACCTTGGCCGCGGCCACCGGCTGGTTCTCGCGATCAACCAGAGTTCCCGCGACGGGTTCCGGCTTCCGGAGTTTGATCTGGAGCCGCTTTCCCCGTTCTTCCGCCGGCATCCATTCCTGGCTGGCCGACGGTGCAAAGCCCGGCTTGTAGGCGTAGACGTGAATCTCGACCGGACCATCCGGGATGACCCAGGAGAATTCGCCGTCCCGATCCGTCTTCAGGATGTCGCGCCTCGGCGACGTGCCGCCGATGACGCAGACGAGGTCGGCATCGGGGATTGTCTGCCCCTCCGAGTCGGACACGACGCCCGATACGATCCGGGGTTGAGGGGTCGCCGGCTTGTTTCCGGTCCGTGGTTCGACGGCCCGCACGTGCAACCCGCCGATGACCAGGGCGAGGGCTGCGACCACGGTCGCGAGGGCGAGAAACGGACGGGCCGACGGGGGCGAAAGCGCGGGCGTGTGGTTCTGCCCCATGTCGTCCTCGAGGAGTCGCTGGATCCGGACCGCGACGGTGCGGCGAACAAGAAAGGGGAGCCAATCGGGACGAGATGCACCCGCACCTGGCAGGAGCAAGCGATGGCCCGGCCTCCGGGGCCGGGCTGAGCAGGAGCTGGGCACAGCCGATCCGTTCGGCTCCCAGGGCCACGACGGCCTCATCGCAGAGCAGCTTGCGCTCCCGGTCCAGTCGCACGAGCAGCCAGATCACCAGCAGGCGGCCGCAGGCCGCCGACCGTGAACGGGCAAGCGACAGCCGGATGGGCCACCAGCGCGACGGGCCGGGACAGGGGAATCTCCCCGCGACAGCGATCGAGGAGCCGGCGCGAGTCCTCTCCGACTGGCACCGCTGCCGTCCTCATCCGGTTGAGCAAGGACCGGCCGCCGATCAACCGGGCCAGGAGGATGATTGCGGCGAGGGCCCAGCCCCCGGCGATCCCCAAGGCCGCCAGCCTCCACACGCCCAATGGCTCGCTCCGTGGCGGCCCCGGCGGTCTGGGGATGGGCACGGCCAGGACCATCGGCGGCGAGTCGGCCGATGGTCCCGGCCCGCTCTCGGGCATCGCCGCCGGCAGCGATGGACTGGCGAGAGACAGCACCGGCTCGACGGCGGGTCGCGTCGCCTAGCGCGTGGTACCGCGCCGGGGCGGCTTCACGGCCAACCAGAACGCCAGGGCCGCGATCTGCACACCCCACCGAATCGACCAGTCGGCGAGCAGGAACAGCCAGGGCACGGTCCAGCGGTCGATGATGCTGATCAGGGTCGTCGCCTCCGCCTCCCAAGCCTGGGACCCGGCGGAGACTCGGCATCACGCCGCGCGGGCGATGCCTCCGCGAGCCGCGCCCGCGCCAGCCTCTCCTCGATCGTCCGCGGGTCGTCCGGCGCGAGCTTCCCGGCATCGACCAGCCCGAGGATCAATTGCTCGGCCGACCCGTGGAAGAACCGCGCCAGGAAGTCCGAAAGGAGGCTGCCGGTTGCCTCCCTGCGCGACACGGAGGGACGAGGCCGGTGCGTGAGGCCCTCTTTTTCGTGCTCGACCAGCCCAGCCTTCTCCATCCCTTGCAACAGACCGAGCACCGTGGTGTACGGCTGCCGGTCGCCGCGGGGCAGGTGCTCCATCAGCTCGCGGACCGTCTGGGGCCCGTGCTCCCAGAGCACCCTGAGCACGCCGAATTGTCGCTCGGTGATCGCCAACGCCTTCCGCCCGGCCATCTCAGGTTGCTCCCCGGGATCGCACCCACGCGCTACACAGTACGCCTTAGAGTCTGTTCCGAAAGGTATCTGAGCCCCCGAATGGGGGCGGTGGTGAATAGCCAGGGGCGTCAGCCCCTGGGACCGTTCCGGCGCCCCTTTCCCCTTGGCAGAGCCCCGCAGGGGCGACAGTCACCCCTGTCGCCCCTCCGGGGCTCCTGGGAAGAGAGGGGGGGCTCGGCTCTCCGCGGTCGACCAGGGGCTGTCG
>JAJPJC010000278.1 GCA_021324445.1 Isosphaeraceae bacterium | reverse complement strand
GCGACACCCTGCGGAACACCGGCACGCCGATCAACACCCCCGATCCCACCATCCCGACCGGTCGGAACCCATTCTCGGCCGTAAACAACAAGGCCCAGCGCCTCTCCGAGTACCAGGGCCTGATCGAGGACGGGATCATCCCGCTGAATTACGGGGGGGGCTTCGCGAGCTGGCACCGCCTCGGCGCGAATTTCCTGTTCTGCGACGGCTCGGTCCAGTTCGTGAAGCAATCGATCGACATGGACGTCTTCCGCCGCCTGGGGCATCGGGCCGACGGTGAGCTCATCGACGGCGAGCAGTATTGAGTCGGGGGCTCATGCGATGCCATCGCGGCGGGGATTCACGCTGGTCGAGATGCTGATGGTGGTGATGATCATCGCCGTCCTGATCGCGCTCTTTCTGCCGGCGGTGCAGACGGCGCGCGAGGTGGCGCGGAACGCGCAATGCCGGAACAACCTGTTCCAACTCGGCGTGGCGCTGGGCCACTACGCGTCAACGCACCGGGTCCTGCCGCCGGGCGTGGTCGACGTGAAGGGCCCGATCTTCAACCTGCCCCGGGGCTACCACGTCGGCTGGGCCGTGCAAATCCTCCCCTTCATCCAGCAGGCGAACCGCTACCTTCGGATCGACTTCCGGCGGGGAGTCTATGACGAGGCGAACGCGACGGCGCTGACCTCCGGCATCAAGACCTTTCTCTGTCCGTCCGACTGGCGGTCCGGTCCGATGAGCTACGTGGGCTGCCACCACGACGCCGAGGCGCCGATCGATGCGGACAATCACGGCGTCCTGTACCTCAACAGCCGCGTCCGGTATGACGACATCACCGATGGCCTGGCGTGCACGATCCTGCTGGGCGAGACCCGCCATGGCGTCACGCTGGGCTGGGCCTCGGGCACCCGCGCGACACTCCGCAACGCGGGTCATCGGATCAACGAGCGAGACTCACTCGTCGGGCCCCGCTTGAATTACCCGCCATCCACCCCGGCGCCGCCCCCGATCCCGGACCTCGGTGCGGTGGAGCTCTCGGTGCAGGGAGGTGTGTTGCCGTTGTATTTCGTCGGCGGCTTTTCCAGCGACCATCCCCAGGGCGCCAACTTCCTGTTCTGCGATGGCTCCGCCCGGTTCGTCAAGGAGACGACCGATCAGGGCGTCCTCAATCGGCTGGCAAACCGCTCCGATGGGGACGTGATCGGCGACGATCAGTTCTGAGGGGGTGGCGGGTCGTCCGGATTGCGGTGCCTGAAGCCCGGGTTGAATCCCGTCGGGGGACGGAGCCCCTGCGACAAACGAATCCCAGGGTCTTGTTGTCGGAGGCGGCCCCGTCCGCCGATCTTCGCGCCATCGCTCAGCGCTCTAGCCCCCAACCGCGTCTGAGCTGGCCCTGAGCTCCTGCTCGATGCGGAACTGCATCTGGCCCAGCTCGTCGCCGACATATTCGCCCTGGGGCCAGGGCCAGTTCACGGCGTCATCGCGGAAGCGCGGGATGATGTGCCAGTGGACGTGATCGATCGTCTGGCCGGCCGAGCGGCCGTTGTTGACGATCACGTTGAGCCCGTCCGCGCCCGTGGCCGCGCGGACGGCGCGGCAGAGGCGAGGCAGGAGCGAGGCGACGTGTGCGGCCAGGTCGTCGGGCAGCTCGCCCAGGTGAGCATGGTGGGCCCTGGGCAGGATCAGCGTGTGCCCGGGATTCACCGGGTGGATATCCAGGAACGCGACCGCCTGGGAGGTCTCCAGGACCTTGGTCGCCGGTATCTGTCCGTGGACGATCTTGCAGAAGATGCAATGGGGATCCTGGGGGGCCTGGGGCTGGCTCATGGCGACTCCTCCCCCTGCCGGACAGGTGCGGATCAATCAGACCCGACCGAGGGGCCGCAGGCGACGCGCATCCCGGCCCCTCCGATCGTTGCAAACGGCTCCGATCACGGGCGCTTGCCCGGGCCCACGACGGCCGGGCGGGCGGCGGGCGCCTTGACGGCCTCTTCCTCGCCCAAGAGCGCGATCACGGCCATCGGGGCCGCATCCCCCTGGCGCACCTTCGCCAGCTTGTAGATGCGGGTATAACCCCCGGACCGTTCCTTGTACCGCGGCCCGATCTCGTGGAACAGCTTGAACGTCACGTCCTTGCTGGTCAGCACGGCCAGGACGCGGCGGAACTCGTTGAGCCTGAAGCCGTCCTTGGCGAGTGTGATCAGCTTCTCCGTGTACGGCTGGACTTCCTTGGCCTTGGCCAGGGTCGTCCGGATCTTGCCGTGCTCCAGCAGCGCGGTGGCCAGGTTGCGCAGGAGCATCCGGCGATGCGACGGGGACCGCTTGAATTTCCGGCCGGCTTTTTGATGTCTCATGAGTGTTCAGTGTTCAGTGTTCAGTGTTCAGTACCGACGAGCGGCGTTGGCCGGTGGCGAGTCGATCCGTGTCTTCTCTTGCCACTTGCCACTTGCCACTTGCCACTCGAAAGATCACTTCACCGGCACGTTCATCCCCAGGTCCAGCCCGATCTCATGGAGCTTGGCGCGGACCTCCTTGAGCGTGGTCTCGCCGAAGTTGCGGACGTTGAGGAGCTGGTCCTCGCTGCGGCTGACCAGGTGGCGGACCGTGGTGATCCCCTCGCTCTCCAGGCAGTTGGTGGCCCGGACGGAGAGCTCCAGCTCGGCCAGGCTCATGTCGAGCTTGCGCTCGAGCTCGGCGTCGACCGGCATGTGCTGGACGCCGTCGCCCATGGCCTCGGCGGGCAGGCCGGGGCCCGGCTCGTTGTACTGGACGAACGGGTTGAGGTGCTTGCGGAGGATCTTGGCGGCCTCGACCAGGGCCATCTCGGGCCCCAGGACGCCGGTGGTCCAGATCCGCAGGATCAGCTTATCGTAGTTGGTCCGCTGGCCGACGCGGGTGT
>JAJPJC010000497.1 GCA_021324445.1 Isosphaeraceae bacterium | reverse complement strand
TGCTTCGATAGCGCATCTTGATACTCCTCCTAGAAACGCAACTCCTGGAGCTCGCCGGCCCGGAGCTGCTTGAACAGGGCGATCGTCTTGGGCCGATCGGGGAACAGGTACAGGCGCCTTGTGGGATCGAGGGCGATATGGATTGTTCCGTTGTGAATCCGATCATAGATCCAGTGCGACGGGATCCCCAGGCTCCGGGCGATCTGGGACACGGTCAAGGAGCCGGGGATGTTCCGCGGGTGGGATTGGCTCCGCTTGCGGAACAGGCGATGGCGGAGCCGGAGGAGGCGGACCGTGCTGGGCAGCACGGCGGTGTGCCGCGGCGAGCGATGGCCCTGCCGGGTCAGGGCAGCCGCGATCTCCTCGTCGGTCTCGCCCGCGACGGCGCGGCGGAGGACCTCCTCCTCCATCGCCTCGGCCGAGGACAGCCGGGCCAGGGATCCCACGGTCACCGACAGGGCAGCGGCCGTCGTGTCGCCCCCCCTCCAGACGATGCGGACCTGAACCGTGTCTGGGGCACTGCGGTGGACGACGACCTTGTCGATGAGGCTGCGGAGGAAGGCTTTCTGCTGCTGCGGTGACAACCGGCCCTGATGCCAGAGCTCCGGGATCGTCCGGCCGGCTTGGAGGAATGCTTCCCGCTCGTCGGGACCGAGGCCCTCGAGGGTTCGGGGTCGCTGCCGCTCCCGCGCGAATCGCTCCTCGGCCTCCTTGAGTTCCCGCAGTGCCGCCTCCCAACGCCGTTCCAGCTCGGCGGCCACCAGGCGGTTGTCCGGGTCGGCCTGGTTGTACTGCCGCTCGGCCAGGTGGGCTCGGTAGCGGAGCCGATCGATCTGCTGCCGCTGGGCCCGCTCGACCTGGTCCGCCTCTCGGTGGAGGGCGGCCACGGCCTGGCCATACAGGTCTAACTCCGCCGGAGCCAAGGCGTCGAGGAACGCCTGGACGACGTGCGCGTCGATGGGGTCGGCGGGCAGGTTCTGGCAGACGGGCACGCGGTATTGCTGGCGAAGATAGTTGCAGATATAATACGTCACCTTCTTGTACTGCACGACCATCTTATGCCCGCACTCGCCGCAGTAGACGATCCCGTGGAGCAGGGCCTTGCCGGGCCGGGGGACCCCGCGGCTCTGGTTGCGGTCGTATTCGCTGTAGTTGTCCTGGACCATGCCCTGGATCTTCTCAAAAGTCTCCCAGCCGATGTAGGCCGGATACTTGTCCCGGAGGCAGATCTTCCACTGGTCCATGGGCACCGGCTTCTGCACCCGCTGGTGGGTGGCGTCGGCCCGTGGGACGGACCGCGTGCGGCCGTAGACGAAGGCGCCGGCATACGCGGGGTTCTTGAGGAGGGACAGGATCGCCGCGATCGTGGGCCTCCGCCAGACCAGGTCGCCGAAGCGGTCCCGCCGGGGCAACAACAGGTCGCGGTCGTTGAAGGTCTGCACGACCCGGCACGCCGCCTTGATGCGGAGGAAGGTGGTGAAGACCAGCTCGAGGCGGGCCTGGACCTCCCGGTCGGGATGCTTGAGCACTCGCCCCAGGGCGTCGCGGACCAGGCCGATCGGCAGCGACAGGGCCAGTTCGCCGCGGCGGGCCTTGTTGAGCAGCCCGGCCATCAGGCGGGCGTGCAGCGTATGGAGCTCCAGTTCAGAGATCAAGCCCTTCAGGCCGAGGATCAGCCGACCATTGGGGGTGGCCGGGTCGTAGATGCCGTCCTGATCGCCGACGAGACAAGAACGGTATCCGCATAAGTCGAGGAGTTGATACCAGTCGGTGCAATTGCGAGCCAACCGGGTGACGTCGTAGGCGAGGATGATGCCCACCTGCTCCTGGTTGACCAGGGCCACGAGCTCCTGGAAGCCGCGCCGCCCGGCGGCGGTGCGGCCGGTCCGCCCGAGGTCGGAGTCGATCACGTGGATGCGGCTCTGGTCCCAGCCGGCGGCCCGGGCGCGGTGCCGGAGATCATATTGGAGCCTGAGACTCTCTTGATTGGCCAGGGCCTGGTGTGGGCTCGATTGGCGGATGTAGACCACGGCGAGGCGACCGAGGTGATCGGAGTGAACGGTCTCGGATATACTCATGGCAGATCTCCGTGTAGATGTCGGTGAGCTCCCCGATGACCTGCTGTTTCAAGGCGTCGGGGAGCCGGTGCCAGACGGTCCCGGGTGATCGACGCATGCGGCTTGAGACTCCTTCCACAGGGCCAGCAGTTCGAGCAAGGCGTCCTTGGTGAATCGTGTGCGCGGCCGTGAGGCATTGCCAGGGATCGGCTCGGTCGCCCGGACGGGGATGCGCAGCCGCAGCGAGCCGCGATAGGCCACCACGACGTGGCCGGGGCGTTGGGGGGGATGGCTGATCGAAAGGACTTGGAAGCGTCGACCGTGGAGGGGGTGGGTGGGGTCGGTGACCTCGATCACTTCGGGATCGAGCGGAGGCGGGTCCTGGAAGGGGGCATCATGTTGCTGAGTCGTTTGATAAGATCAGCCACGAATGGCTCCTGGCGCACGTCCCCCTGGACCGGCAAATGCCGAGGGGATGGTTGGAAGCGGGTTTCCTGGAGAAGCACGCCTGGTTCGCCACCACGGAAGGGACACCTCGAGGCGGGATCATTTCACCCGCGCTGGCGAACTGGGCCCTGGATGGACGGCAACGGCTCCTGGCGGACCACTTCGCCCGGACGCCGAGACAGCAACGGATGAACAAGGTCCACCTGGTCCGCTATGCGGATGACTTCTTGATCACCGGCACATCGGAGGAGCTCCTTGGTGATCGAGTCCGACCTCTCGTGGCCGACTTCTTAAAGGACCGAGGGCTCGAGCTCTCGCACGAGAAGACCCGGATCGCGCATGTAGAGGAGGGCTTCGACCTCCTGGGCCAGAACGTCCGACGCTATCGCAACGGCGAGGTCCTGACCAAGCCGTCGTCGCAGAGTGTGAAGACATCCTTGTCCAAGATCCGGGAAACCATCGACAACTCGGGCAGCCTGACGGCGGGAGGACTGATCCGGCGCTTGGACCAGCAAATCCAGGGCCGGACCATGGACCACCGTTATGCGGCGAGCCAGCGCACCTTTGCGTATGTGGATCACCGGATCTTCCGGATGGTGTGGCGGTGGTGCCGGCGACGGCACCCGAGGAAGGGGCGGAGATGGATCAGGACGACCTATTTCCCGCCCGACGGTCACCGCCACTGGGTCTTCACCGGCACGCTGCGCGACCACAAGGGCCGGGGTTGGCCGATCCAGTTGATGGCCGCGGCCGGGGTGAAGATCATTCGTTACGTGAAGCTCCGCAGCGACGTCAATCCCTACGATCCGGAGTGGGAACTGTACCTGGAGGCACGGCTGGGCTGGCAACTGGCCCAAACGCTGGCCGGGCGCAGGCGGATCGAATACCTCTGGAAGGAGCAAGGGGGACGATGCGCGGTCCGCGGTCAACCGCTGCGGATAGCGGAGGAAGACTGCCAGATCCACCATCGGATCTGGCGCAGCCGAGGCGGACCGGACACGACGGACAACTTGGAGTTGTTGCATGCCAACTGCCATCGGCAGATCCACGTGCGCGAACGACCGACCGAACCGGCCGCGTCCCGCGAGGGGCGTTCGTGAAGGCTTGAGCTGGATGAGGGGCGACTCTCACGTCCAGTTCTGAGGGGAGGGGGCGGCAGCAACGCCGCCTCCTTACCCGACTCCCGCGGAATCGTGGACATTGGATCACAAAGGCCGACGGCGACGGGGCTCCGGCCGCGGTCGGTTCGGAGTCGTGCGGCGGGGTTTCGGGGGCATCCGGCCCGCCGGTTCGCTCCGGATGGCGGGGATGAGAGGAGGGTGAGGGCGTGTCGACGCTATTGACGGTCACGGGCGTCTATCGCGACGGCAAGGTCGAGCTCTCGCAGCGGCCGGAGGGCCTCGGAGAGAACGCCTCCGTGCTGGTGACGTTCCTGCCCGAGAATGCGGGGATCGAGCCGGTGCCGGGAGCTCAGACGGGCGACGCGGAGGCCGCGGCGCGGCGGGCGGCGGGTCGGCGCCTCCTGGCTCGCTTGAAAGAAGGTATTCCTTTCGGCGAGCCACCCTATCCCAAACGCGAAGAACTCTATGACAGGGTCGATCGCTTGATCGACCGTATCGATCGGAGCCCGATGAGTCCCTGAGTGCCGCGTGCTGGAGGAGGGGCCTGGAGTTCCCCGGGAGGGCGAGCCTCCCGGCGAGCCGCTTGCTCTCGCTTCGGGAGGGCGAGCCTCCCGGCGAGCCGGATGCACGGAAGAGGCTCGGCAGGGGCCTCGCCCCTCTGGCTCCCGATACCCACCTCCGTGGTGCCGCACGGACTCGATGGCAAGGAAGGCCCCCGTGAGCGACGCCGCCGCGCCCTCCTCACCTCCGGACGGCCCGGCCCGGTGGTCCGGCGGCGTTCCCGACGACGCGATGGAGCCGGATCCTCGCCGCCCGCGACGGCGATCCGGCGGCGGAGGCGCGCGGGGCGCTGGCCGAGCTGTGCCGGGCGTACTGGTATCCCCTCTACGCGTTGGCTGCCCTCGCCCTGGTTCAACCGCGCCCTGCCTCGACGGCCTTCCCTGATTCGGAGGCAACTCACAGCGGGCCGGGCCGCTGAACCTTGCCGTTCGATGGCTCCGGATCGTCGTGGCGGTCGATCGCATTGTGGGACACCCGTGGACGAGCTATCATCGAAGCTGGGCGATAAGTTGGTCTCATGGCATCCGACCGCCGAGGTTCGTAATGCGGCACCGGTTCACCCTCGAATACTGGCGAGATGGGGATTGGTACGTGGGCCGTCTGATCAAGGTGCCGGGCATCTTCAGCCAGGGCAAGACCTTGGTTGAACTCCATGAGAACATCCAGGACGCATACGACATGTTGGTGACCCAGGACCGTCCCCCGGCCCCGGCTACTGCCGAACGGCTACCGTTGGAATTGGAGGTATGAAGCGGCGGGCCTTCATCCGCGAGCTGGCATCGGCCGGGTGCGTTCTCCACAGGCACGGCAAGCGTCACGACATCTACCGCAATCCGGCGAATGGGCGGCAGGCGCCAGTGCCCCGACACAGAGAGAGCGCCGATACTCTGTGCGCGATCATTCGGCGACCATTGGGTGTGAGCGCGGCGAACGGCGCCTGACGTTGCGATCCCCCGGGCCCGCCTGCGGCGGGCATCGAACAGGGGCGCCGGGCGCCAGGAGGCGTCAGCGATGAGGCGGCTCGGACCGATGGGTATCCTGGTCGCGACCGTCGCCTCGTGCTCGGCGTTCCTCGTGGCCTATGTCGCGATCGATTCGGCCCCCTCCCAGGGGGCCCAGCAACTCACGTCGTTCGGCCTGTCGCTGGCGATGGTCCTGTGGGTCATGGCGGACGCCCGGCGGGGGAGGCGGACGCCCTGCTACGATTTCGGATTCCTCGTGGCCGCCTTCTTCCCCGTCTCCCTGGTCTGGTACGTCGTCTGGTCGCGCGGGCGGAGGGGCCTGCTGACCCTGGGTGCCCTGTTCGGCCTCATGCTCCTGCCCTG
>JAJPJC010000378.1 GCA_021324445.1 Isosphaeraceae bacterium | reverse complement strand
CGCGATCGGGTTGCGGGCGCGGTCGTCGTCGTTTACGCATGGAGGGCCTCCTTTTGTGGCTACCCCCTTTCTACGCTCCCGGCCTCAGCTAAGTTTGCCATCCTAGTCATCGGGAAGCGAACTGACTCGTTGACCTCCCATCGTCGGGGCACAACCGGCTCCGATCAAGACCCCGGAGCAACTCCTGGCTCAGCTCCGACACCGCCCGGGCCCGGAGCGCCGAAGACGCGGTCGTCTCGCCGCGACTCGAAGAGCTCTCCAGTCGGATCGCGGCGTTCCGGCTGGCCGGCGTCCTCGAGCGGCTGAAGCTTGGTGGGGACGTTGGGGAGCGCATTCGCGTCGGTCCCGCCGCGTCGTGGCTCCAGAGCAGGTCACGGCCTTGGGTGCGACGACTTCTTCCTGCCGGTCCGCGTCCTCAGCCGCGTGTTCCGGGGCAAGTTCCTCGCCGGTCTCCGCGCCGCCTGCGAGCGCGGCGGGCTCCGTTTCCCAGGCCGACGGGCGCGGCTGGCCCGGCCCGAGCGGTTCCACCGCCTCCTCGACGAGGCGGTGCGCACCGACTGGGTCGTCGACGCCAAGCCGCCGTTCGGCGGGGCCGCGACCGTGTTGAAGTGCCTGGCCCGGTACACCCACCGGGCGGCCATCAGCAACCATCGCCGGGTCAGCCTCGCGGACGGCCGGGTCACCTTCCCCTGGGAGGACTACGCCCACGGCGGCCGGCGGGGGACCCTGACACTCGATGCCGTCGAGTTCGTCCGCCGGTTCCTGTTGCACGTCTTGCCCGCGGGCTTCGTGCGGGTGCGCCACTACGGGCTTTTGGCCAACCGCCACCGCAAGGAGAAGCTGGCGCGGTGCCGGGAGAAGCGGCTTCGTCCTCCGCGGTCGTATCCGCAAGGCCGATGAGGCCCGGGGGGTAATGCCGCGCTCGGCCCCGGCCTTGCGGATACAAGCTTCTGCAGAAAGTGCATTCGAGGCACGGTACCCGCACCAGTCTGGCAAAGTTCGGAAGCGCGGCGGCGCGTCGGACTGAAGCGCGCAACCCGACCACGGTCGGTGCCGATGATCGGACTATGCCTTCGACGCTCCGGCGGTGTCGCGTGGCGGCGGTGTCACGTGCAGGCCGACGAGTCGGGCGATCACAACCGCCAAGTAGATCTGCCCAGTCATCGCCTCCAGCGACGCGGCGTTCCGGGCGAACCCGGTCGCCGGCGTGACTTCCGCGCAGTTCGACCCGGAAAGCGTCGCATAGCTGAAGATGAACAGCCGCATGAACTCGGTCGTCCTCGACCGCTCATCCGTCCAGACGAGGCCTGGCCCGTGCGCCGCCCGGAACGACCCCGGGAACATCAGGTCGATGAGGGTGAAGGCGAACGCCCCGAACAGGCCCATCAACAGGAGGACGCACAGGGCCGCCAGGAGAGTCTCCACGGTGACTTCCCGGCTCGCGAAGATGGCCCGGAGGATCGTGGCAATGACGTAGATCAGGGTGGACATCCAGAGCACGGTCTGAAGCAGGACGAGCCACCGGGTGCCCAAGTGGACGGTACACCGCCCGATCAGGCAGTCCGCCAGGGCCAAGGCGAGCCCGACCACCGTCGGTCTCCCACCCGGCCGGGCCGCGTGGAGGCTCGCCACCAGCACCGCCCCGGTGAAGAGCGTGAGCACGGCGTCACGGACCGAACTGGGGATCAGGGGTGCCGCGCCCATCAGGGCGACGAGCGCGACCAGGAGGAGCCCGAATTTCCCCTCGGCCGCGCTCCGCAGCCGTGATGTCCACCGCGCGGCTCCGCCGACCGCGGGGGCCGGGTGGGACGGTGTGGCCGCCATGAACCCTCCTCCAAAGTTAGGCACCCCTCGAGCAGCGCGCGAGGTCCGCTGCGCCGATGCGGGGCTGTCGGCCAATGGCCTACTCCGCCCCGATGTGCTCCCCCGGCTCGGCCACGGAGCGCTTCATCAGGAGCACGAGGAGCACGAGCCCCAGGCACAGGATGGCGAACAGCCAGAAGACGTCGAAGTAGGCCAGGGACGCCGCCTGCTGCTGGCGGAGTTCGTCGAGCGACTGCAGGGTCATCCCCCGCGACCGGGCCGGATCGCCCGTATACTGCATGTAGTAGGCTTGACCTTGACTGAAGAAGGTCTGCACCTTCTGGTTCAGCGGACTGAGGTCCTCGCCCACGCGGGCCAGGTGGAACTGCTCGCGCCGCTGCTCGATGATCTTGTTGATCGACATGCCCACGCTGCCCCCCTCGTTCCGGAGCAGGGCGAACAGGCCCACCGCGGCGGCGCGCAGGTGCGGGGGGGTGTAGCGGAAGGCCGCCACGTTGATCGGGGCGAAGGTCAGCGACAGGCCGCAGATCAACACCACCCGCGGCCAGACCACCTGGTCCGGGCTGATGGACAGGTTCATCCGCGCCATCCAGGAGTTCCCGGCCGCCATCACCAGCAGGCCCGCCGCGATCAGCCAGCGGGCGTCGGTGCCCCGGCCGAGGAGGACGCCGACGACGAGCATCATCAGGATGGAGAAGACGCCGGAGGGCGACATCACCAGCCCGGAGACGAAGGCGTCGTAACCGAACAGGGACTGGAGCAGGGACGGCAGGCACACGCTGGCGCCGTAGAGGATGCCGTAGGCGCAGAAGATGATGAGGCTGGAGGCCGCGAGGTTCCGCTCGGCCAGCGGCCGGAAGTTGACCACCGGGTTGGCGATCCGCAGCTCCCGGACGACCAGGGCGACCAGGCTGACGACGAACAGGACGGCCAGCGTCTGGGCCTTTCCGAAGGGGTCGTTGTACCAGTCCCACTCCTGCCCCTTGCTCAGAAGGATCTCCCAGCAGCTCATCATCAGGGCCAGCAGCCCCAGGCCGATCGCGTCGAAGGTGAGCGGCTTCTTCTTCAGCTCCTCCCGCTCCTTCTTGAGGTAATCGGGGTCCTGGACCGTGACGTGGCACATCAGGTAGCCCAGGACGCCGATCGGGAGGTTGATGAGGAAGATCCAGCGCCAGTCGTAGTTGACCGTGATGTAGCCGCCCAGCGTCGGGCCGATGACCGGGGCGGTCAGCCCGGCCACGCCGAAGACCGTCATGGCCGTGCCCTGCTTCTCGGGCGGGAAGCCGTCGATCAGGATTGCCTGGCTGGCGGGCTGGAGCCCTCCACCGGCGATGCCCTGGATCACCCGGAAGAGGATCAGTTCCTCGAGGCTGGTGGCCAGGCCGCAGAACACCGAGGCGACGGTGAAGACGGCGATGGACAGGAGGAAGTACCTGCGGCGACCCAGGTGGGCCGAGAGCCAGCCGGTGATCGGCAGGATGGTGGCGTTGGCCGCCAGGTAGCTGGTCATGACCCAGTCGCTGTCGTTCATCGTCGCCGACAGGCCGCCGGCGATGTACCGCAT
>JAJPJC010000415.1 GCA_021324445.1 Isosphaeraceae bacterium | reverse complement strand
TCCGCCGGGAGTACAGCCAGGTCGAGAAGTACCCCGTCCCGGCCATCGGCAGGTAGCCTCGCAGGATCACTCGGTCGAAGCACGAGAGCACCCCGTGGATCTTCTCCACGTGTTTGGCGATATATTCGTTCACGACGTTGCTCCTTCCTCATGCCGGACTCGATCCCAGGCGACCGTCGGACGGACAACGCCGTTATACTCGATCCTTTGGTTGCGGCGAAGCTGCTGTAGGCCAGGGTGGTGATGCGGGAGAAGGGGTCGGTGACGCGGCTGACCCGGTTGCTGGCGTCGCGCGTGACGGTCCAGCGGGCGCCGCTGGGGTTGCGCAGCGCCTGGAGGGCGCCTTGGGAGGCATAGAGGTCGGCCCAGCCGTCGGGGCGGGTCTCGATGGAGGGACCGACCCTCGGATTCGCGCTGTACAGCGAGTTCTGCGGAGGGAGATTGTCGGCCTGCGGGGGATAGTAGCCGTTGGACCAGCCGAAGCCGTTGTAGTAGTACGTGATCCCCGCGCCGGTCACGACGTTGACCTGGAAACCGCCGGCTGCGACCACGGACCGGCTGTAGGTATGGGACCAGCCGTTGCCCATCTCGCCCGAGCTGCTGACCTGGCTGTGGTAGGTCAGGACGGGATTGGCGGCCAGGTTGCCGGCATTCGGGGGCGCGGCCTGGACGGCCAGGTTGCCAGTGGCGAGGTTGACCTGGCAGCCGACGCCCATGGCGGCGCAACCGCCCGCGGAGATGGTCGGCGCGGTGGTGCGGCCCTGCACGAGATTGACCGCCGCGGCGGCCCCGTCCAGGGGAAATGACGTCACCGGGTTGGACACGGGACCGGAGGTCACGGTGCAACCGGCCGGCGTGCAGGTGACGCTGATGTGCCGCGAGGGGGGTAGCACGGGGACCGGCGGGCGCGGCGGTCCGGTGATCGGCGTGGGGGTCGGTGTCGGCGTCGGGGTCGGTATGGGGGTTGGGGTCGGAGTGGGAGTGGGAGTGGGCGTGGGGGTCGGTGTGGGGGTTGGGGTCGGAGTGGGAGTGGGAGTGGGCGTCGGGGTTGGAGTGGGTGTGGGAGTCGGCGTGGGCGTTGGGGTCGGCGTGGGCGTGGGCGTACAGCACTGCGAGCTGCTCCCGCCGTTGCCGCCAGGTCCCGCGCCGCGCAAGACGGAGGGGGGCCCGGTGCCGCCATCGCCGCCGGTGCCGCCATCCCCGCCGCCGCAACATTGCGAGCCATCGCCACCGGAGCTCTCGCCCCGCAAGACGGAGGGGGGCCCGGTGCCGCCATCGCCGCCGTCGCCGCCGTCCCCACCACCGTCACCGCAGCACTGCGAGCCGTCGCCGGAGCCATCGCCGCAGCATTGCGAGCCCTCCGCCCCGCCGGTCCCCGGGAACCCGTAACTCCCACCGCTGGCGTTGGTCGTCGGCTGGGGACTGGACGGGCACACGACGGAGAGCGACGGGCCGCCGGTACCGAGCACCGGTCGATACGTACCCGGGGGGCAAGAGACGTCGGCGCAGGGGGCCGGCGGCGAAGGCTGGAGGGTACAGCAACTGGCCTGACCCAAGCCGGGCGGATGGGGACCGCTGGCATTGCCCGCATACGGTCCGGTGGCCATGACTGAGCCCCCTCAGACCGACCGCGCCGCCGAAGAGTCGCCGATTCGACCACCGCCGCACGGGCGGCTGCCTCAAGCCAGCCGCCGGATGCGTGCCTCAGGCCGTCAGCGGGAGGCTCGGACGGGATGGCTGCGCTGAGTCCAGTCCTGCCGAGCGTCGTCTTTAATTGGGGAACAAGGCTCGGTCCCGAGTCAAGAGCCCCGCCCGAACGAATCCCGATTGTTTCAGCGGTTGGAGCCCCACCCAGCACTCAAACCGATGACGGATCGACCTGGTCCACGAGGTCTGGATGGGACCAGGCGGACCAGGGATTCGGGATGGCTCACCGGACCGCCCGCGGAGGCGAGGTGCGGGAGAAGCGTCCCGAAGCATTGCGCGCAGTCGCCAATTCACCCCCAACACGACCGAGCTCAAGGACCAGGGACCCGGCGTCTCAGAGGTCTGGAGTATCTGGAAAATCTGGATAAAATCTGTTGACGGCCGCGTTTTTCGGAGTAATAGGTATGGAATATGAATAGCGGAAGCTGAGCAATTTCCACAGAGATTGACACCGGGAGGACGGTTCATGCAACGGCTGCGGCAGGTCGGGATCGCGGTGGCATCGGGCATCTTGGTGGTTGTCGTAGGGACGTCAGGGCAAAGCTGGGCGTGGGAGCAGTCCCCGGAGCCGGCTGGACAGGCCCCGGGGGTTGCCGCCTCGGCCCAGGGGACGGCCGGATCGACGACCGTCCTGGTCCCTCAGTCCCAGGTGACCTACGAGACGGTCCAGGAGGTCGAATGCGTCCAGGTGCCGGTCACTCACATGCAGACGCTCTACCGCCAGGAGTGTCGCACCGAGACGGTCCCGGTCACGCGGATGATTCCCGAGATGGTGAATGAGACGCGGACGGTCACGAGGCTGGTCTGCCAGCCCCAGACGGTTCAGAGGCCGGTGACGCGCGTGGTCTGCGAGCCGGTCACGACCGTGAAACGGTTCCATCACGCAGTGCCGGTGACCAAGCAAGTGGAGAAGGTGGTGCATCGGGCCGAGTGCACCACCGTCATGACGACCAAGGTCATCACCCACATGGTCCCGCAGTGCGTCACGGAGATGGTCCCCATCACCCAGATGCGCTCCGTCTGCGAGGTGGAGGCGGCCACCATCACGCAGAAAGTCCCCGTCACCACCATGGTGCCGGTCGTGACCTGCGCCCACCCATGTGGACACAAATGCGGTGGTGGATGTGGACTGTGTGGCGGGGCGACGGCATGCATCCAGTATCGCCCGGTCACCACGTGCGTCGATCAGCAGGTGACGGTCAACCGGCCGGTGGTTCGCCACGTGCCCGAGACGATCACGGTCCCGCGGCAACGCACGACCTTCATCCCGGTCAAGGAGACCGTCCAGGTTCCCCAGGTGAAGATCGTGGAGATCCCGATCCCGATCGTGCAGTGCGTCACCACCGTGGAGCTGGTGCCTTACGACGTGCCCGTCACCCAGGTGATCCCCAAGGCGGTCACGGAGTGGGTCCCGTGCACCGTCATGGCCATGGTGCCCGAGCAGACGACGGTGGTGGTCCCGACTGTGCGATGCCGTCCGGTCACCGAGAATGTGACCAGGCAGGTCATGGAGTGTGTTCCCTACCAGGTCCCCGTCACCGTGATGACGACGCAGGTCCGTCCCGTCGCCCGCCAGGTGCCCGTCACGCGGAGTGTCCTGGTCCCCATGACGGTTCCCGCCCCGTCCGGTCAAAGTGCGACGCCCCAGAGCCAGCCCGAGCGCGTCCTCTCCAAGTGATGAACCCGTGCCAGAACGACAACTGAGGAGATGATCCATGCTGCAACACGCGAAGACCCTGGCGGCCACCGTCGTCGTGGCCCTGGCGGCGATCCCGCTGCCGAGCAGTCGAGCCGCGGTCATCGAGCAGGGCCCGGCCATGGCCGCGGGACAGTCGGCGGTCGCGCCGTCCGCTCAAGGTCACGGCGGCACGACGACCATCATGGTTCCTCAGGACCAGGTGTCGTACGAGACCGTGTACGTCTCGGAGTCCGTCCAGGTGCCGGTCACGCAGACCGTCACCCAGTATCAGACGGAGTACCGCACCCAGACGGTGCCGGTCACGCGCACCGTGAGCGAGCAAGTGCCCACCACCCAGACCCAGACGCAGTATCGGACGGAGTACCGCACCCAGACGGTGCCGGTGACCCGCACGGTGACCGAGCAGGTGCCCTCCACGGTCAACCAGACGCGGTACCGGACCGAGTATCGCACTCAGACCGTCCCCGTGACCCGCACGATCTGCGAGCAGGTCCCCGCGACCGTGAACCAGACGCAGTACCGGACCGAGTATCGCACCCAAACGGTGCCGGTGACCCGCACGGTGCAGGAGGTCGTCAACGTTCCGCGCGCGGTGACGGTCCACATTCCCCGGCAGCAGACGGTCCAGCGGACGGTGACCCGGACCGAGATGGTGCCGGTGACCCAGATGCAGACCCGGCAGCGGTGCGTGACCGTGATGAAGACGGTCGCGCAGACGCAGTATCAGCCCCGGGCCGTGACCGTGATGACCTCACGGGTTCAGACGAGCTGTGCCCCGGAAAACTACACGGTGACCGTGCCCGTGACGACCCTGCAACGCGTGGTGCAGGAGCGAGGTGGTTATGAGACGCAGAGGGTTCCCCTGACCACGGCAACGCCCGCCTGCGGCGCCGTCTGCGGCACGGTGATGACCACCTGCTATGTCAACCAACAGGTCTATGTATCGCGCCCGGTCGTCTGCATGGTGCCGCAGACCAGCTACGTCCAGCAGACCCGCACGCGGATGGTGCCGGTCCAGCAGACCGTGCAGGTGCCCGAGACCCGTACCGAGATGGTTCCGGTGACCGTCAACGTCCAGGTTCCTGAGCAGCGGGTCGAATCGTTCCAGGTCCCGGTCACGGTCTATCAGCCCAGGCAAGTGTCCGAGACGGTGCCCGTCACGACGACGGTCATGGCCAGCGAACAGCGGTCCGAGACTGTCCCGACCGTTCAGGCGAGGCAGGTGACCGAGTACGTCACGCAGCAGGTACCGGTGAGTGTGCCGGTGCAGGTCCCCATCACCGTCATGACCACCCGCCAGCGACAGGTCACGGAGAACATCACACAGCAGGTCCCCGTGAGCGTCTCGGAACAGGTGCCCGTCACGGTCATGACCACGCAACAACGCCAGGTGACCGAGAACGTCACTCAGCAGGTACCGGTCTCCGTCCCGGTGCAAGTGCCGGTGACCGTCATGACCACGCACCAACGGCAAGTGAGCGAGAACGTCACTCAGCAGGTTCCCGTGCGGGTGCCGGTGCAAGTGCCGGTGACCGTCATGACCACGCAGCAGCGGCAGGTTCCGCGGCAAGTCGCCGTCACGCGTCGCGTCATGGTGCCGATGACCGTGCCCGCGCCCTTGTCCAGCCCCCCACCATCGCCTCAGAAGTAGCTGTCGGTCGTCACCTCAGTGCCGATGGCCGAGCCCGGGGACACCGATCCGCGGGCTCGGCGGCGAGACCGATCCCACGGTGGCGTGGCGGACCGGCAACGGTGGCCGACGCCCCGCGTCAAACCGGCCTGGCCCAACGAAAAACCCCCGGCCCGATTCGGGCCGAGGGTCGCTCAACGTTCCCACGAGCTGAGGTCGATCAGAGGGGCCGACTCGGTCTGACGCTCGGTGCCGGCGGTGCTGGTGGAATGACGTCCGCCGGTGCCGGCGGTGCCGGTGTCGAAGCCGCCGGGGCAGCCGGAGCCCCCTTCGTGGGATAGGTCCCGGCCTGGCCCGTGGCGGCCGGGGTCCCCTTCCCAGGGGCGACGCCTTGGCCGGTCGGGGTGGTCTTGGTCGGGGCCACACCCTGCCCGGTGGGCATCTGCTTCGAAGGCGCAGTCCCCTGCGCGGTCGGGGTGGTCTTGGTCGGAGCCGGCGGCATCGTCTTGGTCGGTACCGGAGCCTGAGCGGCCGGGGTGGTCTTGGTCGGTACCGGAGCCTGAGCGGCCGGGGTGGTCTTGGTCGGTACCGGAGCCTGAGCGGCCGGGGTGGTCTTGGTCGGGGCCGCGTGCTGCCCGGTGGGCATCTGCTTTGAGGGCGCCTGGGCCATCGCGGAAGCGGAGACGCACAGGCTCAAGGCCAACGCCCCCATCAAACTCTTCCAAGTCATTGATGAATTCTCCGTAGGTGTCGTCACGGTTCAACCATTGGATCGGGATCGCCACGCTCTGATTCGATCCCGGATGGTTTGCTCAAGTATACAAGCCCGTTGACTGGGTGTTCTGGGAATTTTGCGAATTCTTCGTAGATTACAACGAGTTTTTCTCAAGGTCTAGAGGTTGCCGACGACTTTTTTCGGAGGCGGCGGTCGGATTGTCGGGGCACCGGCGCGCCGCGGGGCCTCTCGCTCGAGGACGTGACCGTGATCCCGCGCCAGCCGGGACCGGGGAAGTGGATTGTTCCAACTTCAAGTCGTCCTTGAGGAAGTGCCGACGGACCGATTATAAAGGAGGGGTGCGCCCCCGTCGGCCTGGCATCGTCTGGGGAGAAGGATCGCGCGGAGTCGCGGTTGAAGGGACAGAGGGATGATCAAGGAGGCTGGTCGGGGATTCGGTCTGCTCGCGGCGCTGGCGCTTCTGGGCGGAGGTGTGGCCGCGCAGAATCCCGGCCCGGCGCGGGACGCGCGTTCCCCAGGGATACGCAACCCCGATGCGGCGGGAACAACACCCCCGCGCCGGGTCGCGGATGGGTTGAAGTTCGCCCACGGCTTGCTGCGGCAGCGCCAGTTTGATCTGGCGGCTGAGGAATACGAGCGGTACCTCGGCACGGGCCCCTCGGGCCTGGACCGGGCCGACGCTCAGTTCGGACTGGCCAACGCCCGGCTCTCCCAGGGGCGTTATGGTCAGGCCCGGCGCGCCTTTGAGGACTTCCTGAAGACGGCGCCCGGGGATTCCCGAGGGCTGACGGCCCGGTATCGGCTGGGCGAGTTGGCTTACGTGACCGGCGACCTGCCGGCCGCGCGCCGGCTGCTGGAGGCCTTCACCGCGATGGCCGGCCAGCACCCCGGCATGGAGATGGCCTGGACCTACCTGGGAGATGTCTGCTTCGGATTGAAGGACCTGCCGGCCGCGCAGCTGGCCTACGAGCGCTCGCTCTCGTCCTATCCGCAGGGACGGATGGCGGCCCGCGCCCGGTACGGACTGGGCCAGACCTTGGCCGGACTGGGCCAGCGCGATCGGGCACTGGCGGCGTTCCGCGAGCTGACCCGAAGCGGCGGCACCGAATGGGTCGACCAGGCGTGGCTGCAAATCGGCACGATCCAGCAGGCGGCGGGGCAAGATGCGGAGGTCGTCGCGGCGATGGCCGCGCTGGAGCGCGCGGCGCCGGGGAGTGCGCTGCGCCACGAGGCGCGATTCCGGCGTGCCCAGGCTCTGGCACACCTCGGACGGGAGAGTGAAGCCGAGGCACTCTGGAGGGCAATGGCCAGCGATCCCGCGGAGCCGATGGGAGCGGATGCCGCCCTGGAGCTGGCGACGATCGAGCTGAAGCACCATCGCCCGCCAGCGGCCCTGAGCACGCTCGAGGGAGCGATCCGGCGGTTCCCGCGGTCGGCTCTCTTACCCGCCTTGCAGTTCCGATCGGCCGAGGCCCTGCGGAGGCTGGGCCGCCTGGCCGAGGCCGAGGCACGGTTCCTCCGGGTCGCCGCCGACTTCCCCAACGATTCCTGGGCCGACGAGGCCATGCAGCGGGCCGCCCAGACGGCCCTGGACCGAGGCGACCCCGCGGCAGCCCGGCGGCTGGCCGGCCGGTTCGCCGGCCGTTTTCCCCGCAGTCCGCTGCGCCCCGACGTCCGGCTGATCGAAGCCCGGGCGACCGCGATGGCCGGAGACCATCGCGCGGCCGCGGCGCTCCTGGAATCGCTCGTCACCCCGGCGCAACCCGGGGCCGCGTCCGAGCGGTCCCTGCCGGCGGTCTCGCCAGCGGTCCGCCAGTCGGCCCGGTATGAGCTGGCGCTGACCTATCGCACATTGGGCCGGTCGGCCGAGGCGGAGGCGATCCTCGCCCAACTGGCCGAGGGGCCGAGCGGCCCGATCACCGCCGACGCCCAGTTCCTCCTCGGCCAGGCCCATGTCGAAGCCGGCCGATCGGCCCAGGCGATCGCACCGCTGGAACGCTACCTGGCCGCGAATCCCCGGGGTGATGTCGCCGAGTTCGCCCTGGCCCAGTTGGCCGTTGCCCAGCTCGGCGCGGGGCGGACCGACGACGCCTGGAAGACGCTGGCCACCTTGGCCCAGCGGTTCCCTGGAAGCAAGGCGCTGGCTCCGGCCCGGCTCCGACTGGCCGAGGCCGCCCTGGCCGCCCATCAGGCCGATCGAGCCTTGGAGCCGTTGCGACTGGTGGCCGGCGCCGGTCCGGCCCCGGAGCGGTCGGCTGCGCCGGTCGACCGCTCCTTGCGGCAGCGGGCCTTCACCGGGCTGGGACGGGCGCTCCGCGAGCTGGGCAAGCCGGCCGAGGCCGCCGCCGCGTTTGCCGCGGCCCTGGAGCTGGCACCCGGCGACCCGATCGCGCCGGAGCTGGCCCTGGCTCGCGGCCGCGCCCTGGAAGCCGCCGGCCAGGCCGATCCGGCGCTGGAAGCCTATGCCCTCGCGGCGGACCGATTCGCCCAGTCCGATCGAGGCCCCCAGGCGGCGCTCGCCCGCGCCCGCCTCCTGGCCAAGCTGGGCCGGCACGACGAGGCGGCCCGCGCCTTCGAGCGTCTCAGTGGCGACCCCCAGGCCCGAGACACCCTTGCCAAGACCGGCACGCCGGTCGATGCCTTGCTCGCCGAGTGGGGCTGGTCCCTGGTCGACGCGGCCAAGCCCGCCGCGGCGGACGCGGTCTTCGCGCGCCTGCTCAACGAATTCCCCGACAGTCCCTTTGCGATCGATGCCCGCTTCAACCTGGCCGAGTCCGCCCACCTGGCCGGCAAGGACGCCGAGGTCATCCGGCTGCTGGCGCCGCTGGCCCCCCAGAGACCGACCGCGAGCCGGCTCCTGCCGGCCGCCCTGTACCGATTGGGGCGGACTCAGATCGCTCTGAGGGACTGGGCCGGCGCGGCGTCGACGCTCGACCGCCTGCTCCGGGTGTTTCCGGACAACCCCTATCGACGCGAGGCGCGGTTCCTGCGGGCGGAGGCCGCTTTTCAGTTGGGCGAGACCGCGGCGGCCGAATCCGCCTTCGCGACCCTCCGGGCCGAGCCGACGGCCGCCAACGACCCGCCCGGCTTCCTTCGGGTCGTGCGGCTGAAGCAGATTCAATGCTGGGTGGTCCTGAAACGCTGGAAGGAGGTCCTGACGGCGGCCCAGGCACTGCGGGGCGAGCTCAGCGCCACCGACCCGGCCGTCGCCGAGCTGGAGTATGCCCGCGGCCAGGCGTGGCTCGGCCAGGGCCGGCTCGAGGAGGCGCGCACGGCGTTTCAGGCCGCCATCGAGGCACCCCAGGCGGGCGAGGTGGCTGCGCAGGCGCAGTTGATGCGCGGCGAGACGTTCTACCATGAAGACCGGCTCCGGGAGGCGCTCCGCGAGTTCCTCAAGGTCGACATCCTCTACGACGCACCCCGATGGCAGGCGGCCGCGCTCCTGGAGGCGGGAAAAGTTTACGAGCGGCTCCAGCAGTGGTCCGACGCCGCCGAGACCTATCAACGGCTCATTTCCCGGTTCCCCGACGACCCCAGCGCCGCCGAGGCGCGGACCCGCCGCGCGGCCGCCGGACGCCGGGCTTCCGCGGTCACCGAGGTCCCGAGGAGTCAATAACGCTTTGCGACCACTCAGCCCGCAGCCGCTCCAGCCGATGGACGACATCGGGGTGCTTGGCCGCGAGGTTGGTTGTCTCCGACGGGTCGTCGCGGAGGTTGACCAGGAATGAGCCCTTGATGCGTTGGCCGGGGGCGCGGCGGGTCGTGTCGAGGACGTCGTGGAGCAGTTTCCAGTCGCCTTCGCGCACGGCCCAGCTCGATTCGAACTGCCAGTGCAGCACGCGATGGGGCGTGGGCACGTCCGCCGAGCGGATCACCCCGACCAGGCTCTTGCCGTCGATCGGGTGCCGCGGCAGCGGCACCCGGCACAGCTCGGCGATCGTGGGGAGCCAGTCGCAGCCGTGGGCGACCTGTGTGCGGACCACGTTCTCCAGGAGGTGTCCCGGCCAGCTCACGATCGCCGGCACGCGAATGCCCCCTTCGAACAGGCTGAACTTGGCTCCGCGGTATGGCCCCGCGCTGCCGCCGCCGTGGTGGGCGCGCTCCTCGGTCGAGTGCCCGTGGTCGGACTGCACGATCACGATCGTCCGCTCCCGCAGGCCCATCGCGTCGAGCAGGGCGAGCAGCCGGCCGATCCGCTCGTCCATCGTCGAGAGGAATGCGGCGTAGAGGTTGCGCGGGTACTTCAAGCCGGCGTAGTGCTCGAGCCACCTGGGGTCGCCCTGGTAAGGATAGTGCGGCTCGTTGATCGCGAAGTAGAGGAAGAACGGCCGGTCCTGGTTGGCCCGCAGGAAGCGGGAAGCTTCCTCGACCATCAGGTCGCCGAAGAAACGGCCGGGCGCATGGACCTCACGGCCATCGCGGAACAGGTCGTGCCGGTTCGGTCCACTCCAGTAGAAGAAGTGGGAATAGTTGTCGATGCAGCCGACCATGTGGCCGAACGAGAAGTCGAAACCCTGGGCCGTCGGCATGGTCTCGACCGAGGAGCCAAGATGCCATTTGCCGACGTGAGCCGTGGCATAGCCGGCCGCCTTGAGCATCTCGGCGATGGTGACCTCCCGCGCCGGCATGCCGGGCTTGCCGTGCTCGGCCGGCGCGTTGGTGGGCATCCCCGCGCGGACCGGGTGCCGGCCCGTGAGCAGCCCGGCGCGCGACGGCGAACACACCGGCGCCGCGGCGTAGAACTGCGTGAACCGCACCCCGCGCCGCGCCAGGGCGTCCAGGTTCGGCGTCTGGAGGTCCGTCGCGCCGGCGATGTGCAGGTC
>JAJPJC010000310.1 GCA_021324445.1 Isosphaeraceae bacterium | reverse complement strand
CCGCCGGGCCAGCTCGAGCCGGCCGCTGCCGTCCTGCGGCGTGCAGAATCCGCTGGTGCCACCGAGGACCTCGAGGAACCGTCGCGGCACGACCGCACCGAGGTTCTTGTGGTTCCCCCGGATCTGGATCCGCTCGTCGAGGCCAGTCCCGTCGGCGATCGCCAGGGCCAGCATCGGGTCGGGAATCTGCCGGTCGATCGCTCGCGCCTGGTCCACGGCCGCCGCCAGCCGGTCGGCCAACCGGGGTTGTGTTGCTCTCAGGGCCGCGATCACCGCGTCCAGGTCAACACCGGCGTTCGATCCCGGGGCCGGTGTTGCCGGAGGGGTCCGGCGGTCCGACATCCGGATCTCGTCCACCGCGATGTACCCGAGACCCTCGCGGCGCGCCGTCGTGGCTCCGTGATAGTCGGCGACGGCCCCGTCGGCGATCTCCAGGTACGCGGTCTGGCCCAGCCACATTCCGACATCCTGCGTCACCCACCGCGGCGCGTCGCCGACATTGACCGTCGTGGTTAGGCCCCCGTAGATCGGGTCGCGGATCTTCTCGAAGCCGTCGACCACCACGTTGAGCGTTCCACCGCGGCCGGCCACGAGGTAATGGATGTATCGCGCCGCGATGGGGAACGTCCGCGAGCGGAGCACCCCGCGGAGTCGATCCGAGACGCGGCCGCTGTGCGCCTGGCCCGGCGCGAGGGCGACCAGCCGCGCCGACTTGCCCGAGAGATCGAGCCGGAGGTCTCCCACCCGGCTGGGTCGATCGCCGAACGCGTCGCCCGTGACCGACCAGCCTGAGTAGCTCTCGCCATTGAAGTCCTCGAAGACGAGCTCGGTCGCACTGTCGGCCGGCCTCCCTCCCGTTCTTTCCCCCCCTTGATCAGGGGGGGCTGGGGGGGGTGAGCGCCGTGGTGAAGCCTGGCCAACGGAGTGGGCGGTCGCTGCGCCCTTCCACCCCCCCTGCCCCCCCCTTGGCAAGGGGGGGAAAAGAGGAAGCCGCCCGCTGGCCAGCGGCGGAAGCACCGACTGCGTCGCCTGGAGGACGGTGACGATCGCCTCCCGGGCAGCCGTCATTCGCCGCACGAAGCCGCCGATTCGCTCGGGGGGATCGACGAAGGCTTGTTGATACCGGGAGCTGCGGAGGAAGCCGGCGAGGGCGTAATAGTCCTGGTTGCTGATCGGGTCGAACTTATGATCGTGGCAACGGGCGCAGGCCACGGTGAGGCCCAGGAACGCCTTGGAGAGCACGTCGATCTGGTTGTCGATCCGCCGGACCTCATCCTCGCGGACGTCGACCGGCGAGTGCGTCCCCTCGCCGAGGAAATAGAACCCGGTCGCCAGGATCGACTCGTTGAAGCCCTCCACCGGATGCCGGCGCGGGGGTACGACCAGGTCGCCGGCGATGTGCTCGATCACGAAGTGGTCATAGGGCACGTCGGCATTGAGAGCGCGGACCACATAATCACGATAGCGGAAGGCGTTGGGGATGTCGTAATCGAACTCGTGTCCGGCGGTCTCGGCATAGCGCACCAGGTCGAGCCAGTGCCGGGCCCAGCGCTCGCCGTAGTGGGGGCTGGCCAGGAGCCGATCGACGAGCCGCTCATAGGCATCGGCCGAGGAGTCGTTCAGGAACGAAGCGACTTCCGCGGGTGAGGGGGGCAAGCCGGTCAGGTCGAAGGTCAAGCGGCGGATCAAGGTCCGCTTGCCGGCCTCCGGCGCCGGCGTGAGCCCATGGTCGGCCAGCCCGGTCAGGATGAACTGGTCGATCGGGTTGCGCGCCCAGCCGCGCGGGCCCGAGACCGGCGATGGCGGCCGCACCCGCCGGATCGGCTGAAAGCTCCAGTGCCGCGCCCGCTCCCGGAGCTGGGTTCGAAAACCCTCCGCTTTCCCGGAATCGGGACTCCGGGATTCGGCGATCGACCGGGCTCGGGCCTCGACTCCCCAGGGCGCCCCCAGCTTGACCCACCGGGTGAGGGTGGCGATCTCGGCGTCGGGGAGCTTGGACTTGGGCGGCATCTGGTAGGTGTCGCCGTAGTTGATCGCGTCGACCAGCAGGCTCTCCTCGGGCTTGCCGGGCACGACCGCCGGCCCTGTGGCCCCGCCGGCAAGGATTGACGCCCGGGAGTCCAGCCGCAGCTTCCCCTTCGGCTTGTCCCCTCCGTGGCAGCCCTGGCACCGCGTCGCCAGGATCGGCCGGACGCTCTTCTCGAAGAATTCGACCGCGGCCGGGTCGGCACTGTCACTCGGCTCGGGGGTGCCGGCCAGTGCCCGTGCTCCCTCCGGAACGAACGAGGACAGGAGCCCCAGGACGAGCACCATTCCGGGCAGACTCCCTCGTCGTTCGGTCTCGCACCTCACAGTCATGCCCACCGTCCCCTGACTGGACCTCTTCGGGTGCGGGCGTCCGACCTGGCGGACCATCTCGCTCGGCCCGGCTGTTCGGACGACCTCCAACAATCGTTTGATTTTACAACCGATGGAGTCCACAAGCGAGTCCCAGAATCTGGCCTCGGAAGTTGTCACAGGAGACTGAACGGCTGAACCAGGCACTCCCGTACCATGCCGAAGAGCCTACCCATTTTATCTCCATTACCTGTTGCTGGGTTCGTTCGGTCGCTTTCGAAGGGTCGTGCTGGGTTCCTCTGAAAATTTGCCTGGGAGCGATGGCCAGTTGCTCCGAAGGTGGCGCGCGGTGCGCTGGGACTGAAGCGGGCGTGGCGCGCAAACTCCCTGTGCGG
>JAJPJC010000343.1 GCA_021324445.1 Isosphaeraceae bacterium | reverse complement strand
CCTTGATCCAGTCGGCCCCCTTGCCCATCTGGTCCCGGACGACCCGGATGAGTGAGTCCATCCCGTCGGCCTCCTCGGCACCCTGGGGGATCCGCCACTCCGGGGCGAACCCCTTGGGCGCGTAGCTGCCGGTCGCCACGATCGCCCGCGTCACCACCAGCATCCGCGGGCCGGGGATGATCCCCTGGTCGACCGCCTGCTTCAGCCCGACATCGGCGTACCCGGCGCCCTCGGTCCCCAGGTCGCGGATCGTCGTGAACCCGGAGAGCAGCGTGCTCTTGAGGTGATTGGTCGCGCGGCAGACCCGCAGCGCGAGCGGCTCCTTCAAGACCTGATCATCCCAGGTCGCCTCGTCGTAGGGATGGAGCAGGATGTGGGTGTGCAGGTCGATCAGGCCGGGGAGCAGGGTGTTGCCGGGCAGCTCGATGGTCCGGGCGCCCTCGGGGACCTTCACCGCGCCGGCAGGCCCGGCCGCGTCGATCCGATCGCCTCGGACGACGACGATCCAACCGTCGCGGGCCGCGCGCGTGTTCCCGTCGAACACCCGAGCCGGTCTGAGGACGATCGGCTGCGCCGGGGCCGATCGCGGACGACGTCCCCCCTGCCCTGCCCGCCCCTGGGCCCAGGCTGATCCGACCAGAGTCGAGAGACACAAGATGATCGCCGTCACGCGCCGCGCCATGATCGCTCCCTTTTCCCCGATTCTTCCCCACACGCGAATCAATCCGCTGACTGCGGTCCGAGCATCATGCCACCCCCGGGCGCCGGATGCCAGGAGGCTCAGGCCGTTTCTCCGAAGGAGAGGATGCGTCGGGGGCCTGAGCCGTCTGGTGCCTCGGGGCGAGCTGATGGGGATCGGTCAAGCTTTCCATTCCTACCATCCAGTGATAGAATCCTCAGGAGATGATCGGGAGCCAGCTCATCGGAGTCGAGGTGGGCAGGGTGGCTCCTTTCCGGCCCGAAGAGTGGCCGAGGTTCGTCCGTTTCCCCGCATTTGTCGGCCGCTCGATCAGCCGTGCGCGACGACCCGGAGACGGCCCAGGAGCGAGGAGCGGGCGATGGCAAAGTCCGCTGACCAGAAACCGAAGCCAGCCTGCGATCATCGACGACGGACCAGACGGGCACCGTCCCCAGTATCTGGTGGGCGGTTGTCGTCGGCGGGAGCGAAGATCGTGGCCCACCGCCGCGACCGGATCATCAGCGAGGACGTCAGCGGCATCCTGGACCGCCAGGTCCCCGACGACCGGACCACTCGCGCCGAGCCCATCGGCGGCCCGGCCGAGGCCGGGGCGGCGTAGGGCAGTGGCGGACTTGCAGGCTCCGGCCGGATCGAACACGATGGCTATCAAGGCAGCGAGGGGAAGGGGCAGCGAGGGAATGGAGCAACCCCATGGCGACGATCGCACCGACTCGACCGAAGCTCTCACCCCCGCCCCCCTCCGGGACGCCGCCACTCCACCGGATCACCGTCGACGAGTATGAACGGATTGTCGCGTCGGGAGCCCTGGAAGATCCCGCCAGGATCGAGCTGATCGACGGCTACATGGTGGACAAGATGGCCAAGAGCCCGGGACACAGCTACTCCACGATCGAGGCGCATCAGGCCCTTTCGGGCCGCCTCCCCGCCGGCTGGTCGGCCCGGATGGAGCAGCCGGTGCGAATCCCCGCGTACGACGAGCCGGAACCGGACATCAGTGTCGTCCGGGGCGCCAGTGCCGATTACCGCAGTCGGGTCCCCGATCCGGCCGACGTGGCGCTGCTGGTCGAGGTGTCCGACACGACGCTGGTCCAGGACCGGGGCCTGAAGCTTGCGGCCTACGCGAAGGACGGCATCCCCGTCTACTGGATCGTCAACCTGGTCGACCGCCAGGTCGAGGTCTACACCCGGCCGCTCAAGGCGGGCCGCTACCGGTCGCGCAAGGACTACAAGCCGGGCCAGCAGGTCCCGGTGGTGATCGCCGGCCAGCCGCTCCGCCCGATCGCCGTCGACGACATCCTGCCCTGAACGACCGCCATGACCAGAGCGATGCGAAGAAACCCTGGTGGACGTCCACGGCGGCCTGCTGGAGGCGGGCTGGGGCGAGCCGACCGATCCGGCGCGCCGCGCCCTGGTCGCTGGCATTCTGCGATTCCTCCCCACCCGTGAGTCAATCCGCTGAAGGCGGTCTGAGCCTCATGCCACCCCCGGGCGCCGGATGCCAGGAAGCTCAGGCCGTTTCTCCGAAGGAGAGGATGCGTCGGGGGGTCTGAGCAGTCTGTTGCCGTGAGGTGAGCCCGTGGGTG
This sequence comes from Isosphaeraceae bacterium, assembly GCA_021324445.1. GTDB lineage: Bacteria > Planctomycetota > Planctomycetia > Isosphaerales > Isosphaeraceae > JAJPJC01. The sequence goes on along the minus strand of JAJPJC010000343.1, from coordinate 12,037 downwards.
CTGGTGTGGACTTCCCTTTCTACCACCCAGTGAGAGAATCCTCAGGACGCGATGAGGATCCAGATCGTCGAAGGGCCTCGAGGGTGGCAGGATGGAGCCTTTCCGGCCCGAGGAGTGGCCGAGGTTCGTCCGTTTCCCCGCATTTCAAGGAATCCTTGCAAGAGGGAACGGGAACGCGTGGCGTGGGGCGGTTGCGGTGTTTCCTGGCCCCGAAGGGGCGCAACAGATCAGCCCGGGGCAACGCCCCGGGTCGGCGGCGACCACCCCCAGCCCAGCCCTGAACGGGCGAGACAACCGGGCCGTGGGCCGACGCGTGTGCCGCCCTTTCAGGGCTCCGTTGGTGGGGGCGCTTCGGTTCCCGGAGCGTTGCCCCGGGCTGATGTGTTCAGCCCCTTCGGGGCCAGGAAGAAACGCACCCGATCCCGGGTCTCGCCGGCATTTTCCCAATCGCGTGGAGTCATTTGAGCGGAGTTGGAACGAGAGTTGGATGCGCGACGAAGATCTGATGAGAAGACGCAGGGGCGAAGAGAGGGCGATGGGAAAGTCCGCTGACCAGGAATCGAAGCCAACCCGCGAGCATCGACGACGGACCAGACGGGCACCGTCCCCAGTATCTGGTGGGCGGTTGTCGTCGGCGGGAGCGAAGATCGTGGGCGCGTTCGAGGCGGCGATTGCTTTGACGCGGTCGGGCGAGCCGCTCGAGCGGCATTTCACCGTCCGCATCTACAAGGCGGACTTCACGCCCCGCGCCTATGAGCCGGACGATGTGCGGCGGGTCCGCGGCCTGCTGGGGATGAGCCAGGTCCTCTTCGCCCGGTTCCTGGGCGTCGACGCCAACACGGTGCGATCCTGGGAGCAAGGGACCCGGCCCCCGAGCCCGATCGCGCGGCGGTTCATGGACGAGATCGAGAACGATCCCGAGCACTGGCGGGAGAGGATGGTCCAGGAGGCAGTCGAGGTCGCGATCGATCCGGCGAATCGCTGAGACGGGCACGCAGGCCCGATCGGCAGCGACGGTCTGGCTCCTTCCCATCTCCTGCCGCCGATCGCAGCAGCCCGCGGCGCTCACGGCCGGGCGAAGACGTCGGCGGGCAGGTCGCCCAGCCCGAGCTTCTCTTTCCACACGGCGGCCAGCCCGGGCTGGCCCCGCTCTTCGTAGAGCCGCACCACCCGCACTGCCGCGTCGGTAAGGCGAGGCTTGTCCGTCGCAGGGATCTTGGCCGCGCGGGCCTTCATCCCTTCGTAGCCCTGGACGACCAGCGACTCGGCCTCGGCGTACCGGCCCTGGCCCAGCAGCGTCCCGCCGAGCTGGCTCATCGTGTCGAACCGGGACCAGTCGTCGGGGACAGCCTTCGCACGGATCTCCAAGCATTCCCGCAGAATAGGCTCGGCCTCCGACCACTTCTCCCGTTTCAGCAGGGTGTTCCCGAGCCCGGCGAGGTCGCCAGCGAGGAGGGGACTGTCGGGCTTCTCGGTCTTGCGGCGTCGGGCCAACGTGTCGCGCCGCAGGGACTCGGCCTCGCCGGTGCGGCCGGCGGACCAGTAGGCCAGGGCGAGGTTATTGCGGGTATGGAGCATGAGGCGATGGTCGGGGCCCAGCTTCGACTCCCAGAGCTTGAGTGTCGTCTCGTGGATCGTGATGGCCTCGGCGGTGCGGCCGGCGGCGAGGTAGGCGGCGGCGAGGTTGTTGCGGCTGGCAAGCGTGTCGGGGTGGTCGGGGCCCAGCTTCGACTCGCGCAGCTTCAGGGTGGCCTCGTGAATCGTGATGGCCTCGGCGGTGCGGCCGGCGGCGAGGTAGGCAACGGCGAGATTGTTGCGGATCTGGAGCGTGAGAGGGTGGTCGAGGCCCAGCTTGGACTCGCACCGCCTGAGCGTCGCCTCGTGCATCGTGATGGCCTCGGCGGTGCGGCCGACGGCGAGGTAGGCGGCGGCGAGATTGTTGCGGCTGGTCAGTGTGTTGGGGTGGTCGCGACCCAGCTTCGATTCGCGCAGCCTCAGAGTGGCCTCGTGGATCGGGATGGCCTCGGCGGTGCGGCCGGCGTTGTAGTAGGCTATGGCGAGGTTGTTGCGGACCTGGAGCGTGAGGGGGTGGTCGAGTCCCAGTTTCGACTCGCACCGCTTGAGCGTCGCCTCGTGCATCGTGATGGCCTCGGCGGCGCGGCCGGCGTCGTAGTAGGCCAGGGCGAGGTTGTTGCGGCTGGTCAGGGTATCGAGGTGGTCGGGGCCCGCACTCGACTCGCGCAGCCTGAGCGTCGCCTGGTGTATCATGATGGCCTCGGCCGTGCGCCCGGCGGTGCGATAAGCCTCGGCGAGGTTATTGCGGCTGGTGAGGGTATCGGGGTGGTCGGGGCCCACCTTCGACTCGAGCAGCCTGAGGGTCGCCTCGTGGATCGTGATGGCCTCGGCGGTGCGGCCGGCGGACAGGTAAGCGGCGGCCAAGTTGTTGCGGTATTGGAGCGTGTTGGGGTGATCGCGACCCAGCTTCGACTCGCAAAGCTTCAGCACCGTCTTGAGCACGGTGATGGCCTCGTCGATGCGGCCGGCGGACCAGTACGCCGCGGCAAGGGTGTTGTGGCTGCCGATCGTGAGGGGATGGTCGGGGCCCAACTTGGACTCCCACAGCTTGAGGGTCCCCTCGTGCATCGTGATGGCCTGGGCGGTGCGGCCGGCGGTGAGGTAGGCGGCGGCGAGGTTGTTGCGGCTGACCAGCGTGTCGGGGTGGTCGCGACCCAGCTTCGACTCGCGCAGCTTCAGCGTCGCCTCGTGCATCGTGATGGCCTCGGCGATGCGGCCGGCGTGGAGGTATGCGTTGGCAAGATAGTTGCGGCTGAAAAGCGTGCGGGGATCGTCGCGACCCAGTCTCGACTCGCGCAGCTTGACGGTCGCCTCGTGCATCGTGATGGCCTCGGCGATGCGGCCGGCGTCGATGTAGGACTCGGCGAGGTTGCTGCGGCTGGTGAGGGTATCGGGGTGGTCGGGGCCCAGCCTCGACTCGCGCAGCCTGAGGGTCGCCTCGTGGATCGTGATGGCCTCGGCGGTGCGGCCGACGGCGTCGTAGGCGCTGGCGAGGTTTTCGCGGCCGGCGAGGGTGTCGGGGTGGTCGGGGCCCAGCTTCGTCCGGAACAGCTCCACGGCGCGCTCGAGCTGCCGAATCGCCAGCGGGTAATCACCCAGATATAAGTACGTCGTCCCCAGCGCGTTTCGGACGTCCGCCTCGACGGCCGGCTGGTCCTTGAACGCCCCGGCGATCTTCGGTTCGGCGTTGTCGACGGCCTTGCGGACCGTCACGTCCTTGCCCAGGCCGCCATCCTGCCCCTCGGGCCGTGCGGCGGCGAGGACGTCGTCCTTGAGGAAGGCCAGGACCGCCTCGGCCCGCCGGCGCGACTCCTCCGACTGCGCCAGCGCCGCCCCTTTCTGCGCCAGCGCCTCCTCCGTCGCCTTCTTCGCCTTGGTCGTCTCGGCCAGCGCCGCCTCAGCCTGATTCTTCGCCCGGGTGGTCGCGGCGTTGGCTTCGGTGAGCTGGAGGTTCTTCGCCTCCAATGCGGACTTCGCTCGGGACTGCACGACCGTCACGGCCAGGAGACCGAGGACACCGGCCACCAGCGCCGCCGCCGCGGCCGTCACCGCCGTCCGGTTCCGCCGTGCCCACCGCCGCGCCCGCAGCGAGAACGGCTCCCGCCAGGCCGTCAACGGCTCATCCGCCAGCCAGCGCTCGAGGTCGGCCTTGAGCGCCTCGGCCGACGGGTACCGGTCCTCCGGCTTCAGCGCCACCGCCTTCAGGCAGATCGCCTCCAGCGCCGGCGCGATCCGCGGGTTGAGGGCCCGCGGCCGCGGGATGTCTCCCGTCCGGATCTTCTCGTAGACCACAGCGACTTGCTCGGCCTCGCAGGGGGCATGCCCGGTCAGCAGGTGGTAGAGGGTCGCGCCCAGGCAGTAGACGTCGCTCCGCGGGCCGAGCCGATCCAGTCGCCCGGCGGCCTGCTCGGGGCTCATGTAGGCCGGCGTGCCCACCGCCAAGCCGGCCTGGGTCTGTTCCAGGTTGCTCCCCGAGGAGGGACGCAGCGGCAGCTCTGATCGTTCGATCGGACTCTGCGGCTCGAGCTGGTCGAGGGCCTTGGCCAGACCCCAGTCGACGACCAGGGTCTCGCCATACTTGCCCAGCATGATGTTGCCCGGCTTCAAGTCGCGGTGCAGCACTCCGCGACTGTGGGCATAGGCGATCGCGTCGCAAACGTCCATGAATCGCCCCAAGAGCTCGCGCAGCTCCAGCGTGCTGCGGCCAGGATCGCGGCCGGGCGCTTTCTCGGCCTCGTGGAACCGCTGGACGGCCTCCTTGAGGCTATTCCCCCGGATGAACCGCATGGCGTAGAACGGCCGGCCATCGGGTGTGTGGCCCAGCCCGTAGACCGGCACGACGCTGGGGTGTTCCAGCCCGCCGGTCACCTCCGCCTCGAACTCGAACCGCGCGCGGTACCGCGGGTCGTCGGCGAACTGGGGCTGGATCTCCTTGAGGGCGACGTCGCGGTTCAGCTCGGTGTCCCGGGCCACGAAGACCTCGCCCAGACCGCCCCTGGCATGGGGGCGAAGGATGCGGAAGCGGGTGCCGGCGGAGGTGGAGTCGCCCACGCTGGCGAAGCTGGCCGTTGGATCGGAGTCCGCGCCATCCCGCCGCGCCGCGGAGACGTGCCCGAGGCTGGCCTGGACATCGGGGTCCGTGACGCGGGAGAGGTCGTCGCGCACCGAGCCGATCGAGCTGAGCGCCGCCAGGCTTTTCTCCGGGTCGTCGCCGTGCAGCCGCAGGTGCTCGGCCACCAGGGCCTCCAACAGCAGGTGCCGGCTGGGCGAGAGCGCGCCGCGCTCCAGGAGGATCCGGCCCAGGCCGCGCGCGCGGTCGGCAACCCAGCGGTTGAAGCCATCGATCAGGGCATCGCGGTCGATGAAGTTGTTCTGCAGCGCCAGCAGGCCCAGGAGCAAGTTCCGCCAGGTGTCCTGGTGGGTCGGGCTGGACCGCCGCCGGCCCCCACCTGGTCCCAACGCGGTCTCGGCGAAGGCGGCCTCGACCACGGCCGCCTGGCCGGGGAACCGGTCGCGATACTCGGCGGCTGTGGGTTTCTCGCCCTGGCCCCGGCGCAGCTCGACCTCCAGCGCGATCAGCTCGCGCAACAGCGCGGGACGCTCCGACTCGTCGACCGCGACCAGGAATTCCTCGATCCGCGGGCGCTGGCCGGACCGCCAGGCGGCCTCGAAGCGGTCGCAGGCGGCATCTATCCGCTGGGGGGGCGAATCCGGGCGGCGCTCGTTCTGGGCCGGTGGCACTTCTGGTGTCATGAGTCAATCTCTGGCCGGATGGGACGGATCGTTCCTCCAGGGCTCACGCCGATTCTAACGCGAGCGGGAGCCAGAATCCTCAAAGAACCCCCAAGCCCAATACGGTTGAATGAGTCTTGAATCTGTTTCCCAGCCACCCCCAACGGTACCCGGGTGGCTGGGGTCGAGCCGGCATCTGCCGGAAAGCCCCCAGGAGTGGCGGCAGCCGGGAGGGCGGGCCGGCCGCGCCGCTCACGGCCGGGCGAAGACGTCGGCAGGGAGGTCGGCCAGCGCGAGCTTCTGTTTCCAGGTGGCGGCCTGTTCGGGTTTGTGCCACGCCTCGTACAGTTGCACCACGCGCGCCGCCGCCTCGGCCAGGCGCCGTTGACTCGTCGGGGGGATCTGGGCCGCGCGGGCCTTCAGCCCCTCGTAACCCTGGACGACCAGCGGCTCGGCCTCGGCGCACCGCCCCTGGCCCAGCAGCGCGCCGCCGAGCTGGCTCATCGTGTTGAACCGGTACCATTGGTCGGGGATCACCTTGGCGCGGATCGCCAGGCACTCCCGGAGCAGCAGCTCGGCTTCCGACCACTTCGCCTGGTTCGTCAGGTCCCAGCCCAGCCAGGCGAGGTCGCCGGCAACCAAGGGACTGTCGGGCTTCTCGGCCTTGCGGCGTCGGGCCAGAGTCTGGCGCCGCAGGGCCTCGGCATCGGCCCAGCGGCCGAGCCCCTCGTAAGCGCCGGCGAGGTCGTTGCGGCTGGCGAGCGTGTGGGGGTGGTCGGGCCCGAGCTTCGACTCACGCAGCCTGAGCGTCGCCTCGAGCAGCTCGACGGCTTCCGCGGTGCGGCCGGCGGCGCCGTAGGCCAAGGCGAGGTTGTTGCGGCTGGTGAGTGTGGCGGGGTGCTCGGGGCCCAGCTTCGCCTCGAACAGCCTCAGTGTCCCCTCTTGCACCCGGATGGCCTCGGCGGTGCGGCCGGCGGCGAAGTAGGCGGCCGCGAGGTTGTTGCGACTGGTGAGCGTGACGGGGTGGTCGGAGCCCAGCCGCGCCTCGCGCTGTTGGAGCGTCGCCTCGTGGAGGGCGATGGCCTCGGCGGTGCGGCCCGCGGCGAGGTAGGTGGCGGCAAGATTGTTGCGGCTGGTGAGCGTGGCGGTGTGGTCGGGGCCCAGCCGCGCCTCGCGCTGCTGGAGCGTCGCCTCATGTAGCGCGATCGCCTCGGCGGTGCGGCCCGTGGTGCGGTAATCCTCGGCGAGGCTGTTGCGGCTGGTGAGCGTCTCGGGGTGGTCGGGGCCCAGCTTCGCCTCGCGGTGCTGGAGCGTCGCCTCATGCAGCGCGATCGCCTCGGCGGTGCGGCCGGCGGCGCGGTAGGCCGAAGCCAGGTTGTTGCGGCTGGTCAGCGTGTCGGGGTGGTCGGGGCCCAGCTTCGCCTCGCGCTGTTGGAGCGTCGCCTCGTGGAGGGCGATGGCCTCGGCGGTGCGGCCGGCGCGATCATAGGCCAGGGCGAGGCTGTGGCGGGTCATGAGCGAGTGGGGGTGATCACGGCCGAGCTTCGACTCCTGGCGCTTGAGGGTCGGCTCGAGCAGGGCGATGGCCTCGGCGGTGCGGCCCGCGGCGAGGCAGGCGTTGGCGAGGTTGCAGCGGCTGGTGAGGGTATCGGGGTGGTCGAGGCCCAGCTTCGCCTCGCGCTGCTTGAGCGTCATCGCGAGCATCGTGATGGCCGCGGCCGTGCGGCCGGCGTCGAGGTAGGCCAGGGCGAGGTTGTTGTCGCTGGTGAGGGTATCGGGGTGGTCGGGTCCGAGCTTCGTTCGGCGCAGCTCCAGGGCGCGCTCGTGCTGCCGGATCGCCCGCGGAACTTCACCCAGGTACCAGTACGTCCCCCCCAGCGCGTCCCGGATGTCCGCCTCGACGGCCGGCTGGTCGTGGAAGGCCCCGGCGATCTTGGGCTCGGCGGCGTCCACCGCTTTGCGGAGGGTCACCTCCTTGCCCAGGCCCCCCGCCTGCCCCTCGGGGCGCGCGGCCGCGAGCACGTCGTCCTTGAGGAAGCTCAGCACGGCCTCAGCCCGCCGCCGCGACTGCTCCGACTGCCCCAGCGCCTCCTCCGCCACTTTCTTCGCCTGGGTGGTCTGGGCCAGGGCGAGCTCGGCCTCCATCTTCGCCAGGGTGGTGGCGGCGTTGGCCTCCCACAACTTCTGGTTGTCCCGGGCCTGCACGATCGCCACGGCCGCCAGGCCGATGACACCGACGACCACCGCCGCCACGACTGCCCACCGATGTTGCCGTGCCCACCGCCGCGCACGCAGCGACCACGGCTCTTGCCAGGCCGTTACCGGTTCATCATGCAACCAGTGCTCGAGGTCGAGCCACAGCACGTCGGCCGAGTTCTGCCGCACCGAGCCGATCGAGCGCAGCGCCGCCAGGCTTTTCTCCGGGTCGTCGCCGTGCAGCCGCAGGTGCTCGCTCACCAGCGCCTCCAGGAGCCGGTGCCGTTCGGGTGAGAGCACGCCGCGGTCCAGCAGGAGCTGGGCCAAGCCGTGCTCGCACTCGGCGGCGCAGCGGTTGAAGCCATCAATCAAGGCGTCGCGGTCGAGGAAGTTGTTCTGGAGCGCCAGCAGGCCGAAGAGCAGGTTGCGGCCGGTATCGAAGTGGGTTGCGATCGATTGCCGCTGGGCTCCCTCCGGCTGCGATGCCATCTCGGCGAAGGCGGCCTCGACGCGGTCGCAAGCGGCGTCGAGCCGCTGGGGGGGCGAATTCGGGCGGAGATCATCCGCGGGCGGCCGATCCTCTCGCGTCATGACTCATTCCCCAGCCAGGTCTGTCGGATCACATCGAGTTTCCGGGTGACAGTCCGCACGGCGCAGCCCAACTGCGCCGCGATCTCTTTCCGATCATACCCCTCCAGGCGAAGGTCGAGGACCTGGCGGAGCGAGTCATCCCCCAGGGCGCCGCGGAGCCGCTGGTACTCCTCGGCCACCATCGCGGCGAACTCGGGCGTCGGCTCCGAGCCGACGAGCCCGTCCAGGTCGCTCCCGCCTGGCCGATCCGCGCGGTCCGGCGCCAGGGCCGACTGGCCGCCGCGCCGGCGGCCCCCGCGCTTGGCGGCGGCCTGACGTTCGATCAGGTCGACGGCCTTGCGGAGGGTCAGGACGACCAGGAGCCGCCAGAGGTCGTCGCGGTCGGTCAGGCAAGGGAACCGGCCGGCGGCGGCGCCCCGGCAGAAGCTGTCGAAGGCGCTCAGCGCCGCGTCCTCTTCGTCCTCAGCCGCACCGGGGCCGCGGGCGGCCCGGAGCCGGTTGCGGGCCAGGTGGACCAGCCGCTCGAAGTAGCGCTCCCAGAGGTGCTGGGCCCCAGCACCCCCGCCGGCCTTCAGGTCGCCGATCCAGCGCGTCACCGAGCCCGGCTCGTCGGTTGGCATGGGCCGCCTCCTCGCGCGGGCGATCACCGTCCGGCCCGCGCCCTCGATTCTACCGGACCGCCGGCCGGAAAGCTCGCGCGCGGCCATGAGACGCGATCGATGCGCCCCCCGGGGGACTTGGGGGAAAAACCGCGTTCGACCTGTCCCGCGCCGCGAGGTCTTCCGCAGTTACTGGATAGATGCGGACGAGGTCGAGGGACGACCGGTCCCTCAGCCGATCCTGTCGCCTTCGGGCGCGGTCGGCGACACGCCACCGCACGTTCCGAGGTGCCTGAATCCCAGGTCCCCGGGCGCGCTTCCTCGAACTTGCACCTTGGGAGGTCTACCATGAAGTGGTTCCGGAATTGGTCCCCGAGGCGCCAACGCGCCGGGCGCGCCGCCTCTCGCCGGACCGCGCCGCAGTTGACGCAGCTCGAGCCCCGCCAGATGTTGACGGTCACCTACCACGGGGGGGCTCTGCTGACGAATGTCGAGGTCGAGGCGCTGTACTACGGCTCCGAATGGTACGATGACCCCACCGACTACAGCCAGACGGGCCAACTGGACGCGTTCCTGAAATCCATCGTCAACAGCCCCTACATGGACGCCTTGAGCAACGCGGGGTACGGCGTCGGGCGCGGGTCGTTTACCCGGGGCACGATCTACGAGGCGAACCTCAATCCCTACTACTTCCTCGACGACAGCACCATCCGAAGTACCATTCAGGCCGAAATCGACAATGGCTGGCTGCAGCCCCCGGACAGCAACCGCCTCTACGTCGTCTTCGTCGAGCCGGGCGTGGCCGTCAGCGACGGGACCGCGAGCAGCCTGTCGAATTTCCTGGGGTACCATGGCGCGTTTGCCGGCTACGACGCGTCGGGGAACCCGGCGAGCATCCGTTATGCCGTGATCCCTTACCCGGGCGCCGCCACCAGCTACCATTATGCCGACAACCTGCCCACGATGGACTCCATCACCGCCGTCACCTCCCACGAACTTGCAGAGGGGGTCACCGACCCGGACGTCAACTACAGACAATTGGGGTGGTACGATGACACTCTCAACGGCGAGATCGGCGACATCACCGAGGGGCAGTCCGCCGCCTACGCGACACTGAACGGCTATGTGGTTCAGTTGGTCGCCGATCAAAATGATAACATTCTTCAGCTCACCCAGGGGGGCCCAGGTGGTTCCTCGGTGATCCTGGTCGTCCTCGACGACGGAGATCTGTACCAGTGCGATGCCTCGGGCGCGCACTACCTCGTCAGCGGCGTCCGGTCCGCCAGCTTGACCTATACGCCCTCGGGGAGCTTGGTCTACGAGGTGGTCTTCGAGAACGGCGCCTGGTACCAGTGCGATGCCACGGGTGCGCATTATGTGACCGGCGGCGTCGAGTCGGCCAGCCTGACCTACACCCCCTCGGGGAGCCCAGTGTATGAGGTGGTCTTCAATAACGGCGCCTGGTACCAGTTCGATGGCTCAGGTGCGCATTATGTGACCAGCGGCGTCGAGTCGGCCAGCCTGACCTACACCCCCTCGGGCAGTCCGGTGTTCGAGGTGGTCTTCGATAACGGCGCCTGGTACCAGTTCGATGGCTCGGGTGCGCATTACGTGACCGGCGGTGTCGAGTCGGCCAGCCTGAGCTACACCGCCTCGGGCAGTCCGGTGTTTGAGGTGGCCTTCGACGGCGGGTCGCTGTACCAGTACGATGCCGCGGGCGCGCACTACCTGGCCGGCGGCGTCTGGTATGCCAGCGTGGCCTGAATCGGTCCACCCAAAAGGGACCGTGTGGGGCAGCCGCCCCGGCTGGCACTGGGCAGCCGGGGGCGGCTGTCCCACCTTCCCGCTCACTTCACTCACGGATCCAGCCGCTGGGGGCGCGAATCCGGGCGGCGCTGGCCCGTGGGCGGCCGATCCGCTCGCGTCATGACTCATTCCCCAGCCAGGTCTGTCGGATCACATCGAGCTTCCGCGTGACCGTCCGCACGGCGCAGCCCAGCCGCGCCGCGATCTCTTCCCGATCGAATCCCTCCAGGCGGAGGTCGAGGACCTGGCGGAGCGAGTCGTCCCCCAGGGCATCGCGGAGTCGACGATACTGCTCGGCCACCAGGGCGGCGAACTCGGGAGTCGGCTCCGAGCCCACGAGCCGGTCCAGGGCGGCCTCGCCCTCGTGCGCTCCCCCACCGATCAGGGCCGACTGGCCCAGCACTTGATCGCCGCCGCGCTTGGCCGCGCGCTGGCGTTCGAGCTGGTGCAGGGCCTTGCGGACGGTGATGACCACCAGCAGCCGCCAGAGATCATCGCGGTCGGTGAGCTGGGGAAATCGGCCACCGGCGGCGCCCCGGCAGAAGCTGTCGAAGGCGCTCAGCGCCGCGTCCTCCTCGTCCTCGACGGCGGCCCGGCGCGGGCTGGCCCGGAGCTTGTGGCGCGCCAGGCGAACGAGCCGCTCGAAATAGCGCTCCCAGAGCGGCTGGGCGGCGGCCTCGCCGCCGGCCTTCAGGTCGCCGATCCAGCGCGTGACCGAACCCTCGGCGTTCGATGACATGGTCGTCCCTCTCTGATGGGGAGATCAGCGGTCCGCGACCATCGCCGATTCTACCGCGCCCGCGAACCACAGTCGCCAAGAATCCGGCCTGGGCGGCCCAACCGGTGGGAAGCCCGTCCCGCACCGTTTTTTCTGACGAGCCTGTCCCGCGCCAGGACCCGTCTCGGAGTTAACCCGTGGAGCGGACGTCGAGGAGAGCCAGACGACGGACGCCGCACGGGATTCTGGACGAGCGACTTGTCTGGCCCTGTGCCGGCCGATAGAGTCAAGACCCGTGTGGTGAGGCGAATCCTTGCCCAGGGGAGGTTTCTTGAGATCGCAGGGAGAGAATAACCCATCGCTCACCCCGCGCCCGGTTCCCGTGTTCGCGCGACCCGGGCGCGGCATTCTGGAGGCCAGGTCATGCCGGCTCCCAATCCGACTTCGATCGACCCCACGAGATTCCAGACCAAGCACCGGGTGCCGATGACCGTGCACGGGACGAATTTCGCACAGGTGGGGCATGTGCGTGTTACGCTCCTGGAGACTCACGAAAAAACAGTCACATGGGACGAGCATCCGCCGATCGAGACCTCGACCGGCACAAAGCTGACCTTCCATGCGACTCCTCAGGGTCATGCCACTCATGGAGCCGGCAGGTTGAACGTCACGGTCGAGAACGATGAATATGGATCGTCCGGGTCGAATACATTTGATCTGGAGTTTTGCAAATCGCCCGCCACGACTGTTAAAATAGGGGAAATCGACCCGTTCCGCCCTCAAATTGCCCTGGCGCATTTGGGTCATCGGAGCATCTGAT
>JAJPJC010000045.1 GCA_021324445.1 Isosphaeraceae bacterium | reverse complement strand
TGTAGGGTGGGTGAAACCCACCGATCTTCAAGCCCGCCAAGGCCTTCCGGTGGTGGGTTTCACCCACCCTACAACGGTTAGACCAGGCTTGTGGAACAGACTCTAAGCGTTGGATGAATCATGAGGAGAGCTTGCCCGCCCCGCGCTCAACGCGCGAAGAACGATCGCCAGGCTTGGGCGCCGCGCCGCGCCCGGCACTGCAATCGCCGCTAGGTACAGCAAGACGGTTGCCGGCTCGGGTACAGTCGCCCCCGTCGAGGGGGAGACTGTCAGCCAGAACGTGTCCGAGTCGGGAGGGACGCTCCCCGCGAATATCTGGAAGAGCTGGTAATTAGAGGTGTTCAGATATTGGTTGATCAGGGCCATTGGGATGCCAGAGTTAGGCGACCAGCCCTGAACAGTGGCTGAGGTCGGAGGCGACTGGAACCACGAGTCAGCTGTATCCGGGGACTGAGTTGCCTCGACCATTCCCACCAACGACCCGGTGACATCGATGGACGGCTGACTACCCGAGGCGCCGTCGAACGTGATCTTGAGATCGAAGGCCGTCTTGATAGGCTCGCCGATCAGGCCGCCATCGAATCCCAATGCGGGACCGGGCAGAGCCAGACCCTGCGGAAGGGTTCCCAGATCGACGGGTCCCGAAGAATAGACGGCGGCGGTGGGAATCCCCAAGCCTTGGCCGTCCTCGATGATCGGGTTCGGCGCGACCGTCAGGACGATGGTCCCCATGATCGAGCCGGCCTTCGACGCACCGGCCAGCGAGACTATGGACGCAAGACAAGCGATGAGTGTCAACCGTCGGCGCATCCCGTCCCTCCTCGAACGAGGGATCGATCGCGGGCGTGCCCAGAGAGGTGTCACCTCGGGCGGTTCCCGCCGGTCGACCCGATGGCTCCTTCCAATCATGCCACAGACGATAACTCAAGCCTTTCTTGACCATAAGGCCAATTCCTCGTTCGGTGAATCTGGTCGATGAGCGCCCCAGGTGTCAATGGACTCGAACCTTTACGAGCCTGAGGCCGGCGTTTCTGTGCCTGCTCGGGGGTAGTCGAGCCCGCCAGGTGTCCCTCGATGCCCACGATCGCGCCGGTTGGTAGGGAACACGGGGTCGACGGGCATTGCTCAGCTCCGCGCCACGCAGGGAGGGGCGATCAGTTGATTGCGACGGAACGCCTGGGTGAGCGAAGAATCGATGACGCATTCGTAGGAGTCGAGCCGGGCGATCAACTCGCCGTGGTTGTCGAGGACCTCGATGTCGGCCACCGCTTTGGCGCCGGTCGTCTGGCGGATCTCGGCCAGAACCCGAACGCTGCCGTCGCCGAACCCGGGGCGAAACTGGCGATAGCGGCCCACGGCCGTCGGCAGCGAGCTGGCCCCGAGCTGCTCCCGGCTCCAGAGGACCATGAGCTGGAAGGCACAGTCGATGGCGAGGGGGTCGGTCAGCCAGCGGCCCCGCAACGGCCGCTCCACCCACGCCGGGGGCGGTGGGGCGGTCGCGACCTGGCCCACGATCGCGCGCGGGCCGCACCCCTCGACCTGTTCGATCCCCTGGAGGGCCGGTCCGTGAAACAGCACGTCGCTGTAGATCTCCTCCCGCCGCAGCGGATAATCCGGCAGCCTGCGGTCGTTCAACCGGCGCGTCCCGATCGGGTGCCGGTCCGCGAGGACGACGTCGGCGCGCGCGTGGACGACCTCGCGGCCGTTGCTCAGGGTCCCGCGCAGCTCGATGGGCACGACGAAATCGGGCCCGCTGCGAATCCCTTTGCCGGCGAGGATCTCCACCGGCGCCGGTTCCCGGTCATCGAGGATCACCCCCTTGAAGAGCCGGAGGTTGTCCAGCCCGCAGAGGACCAGGCCCGGGTTGCGATGGAGGGCCCCTTCCGCCGCCCACTCGAGGATCATCGCCATCGGCAAGACGGCGTGGCCGTCGAGGACGTGATCGCTGAGAATCGGAAGGGTCTTTAGACTCACCGCGCGTCGAAAGACCCGCTCGAGCCTCCGGTCGGCGGCAGGCTCCGGCGTTGTGGCCCGAACCGTCGGCAACGACGATGGATCCGACCCCTGAGGCTCGGCCAGGACGACCACCTCGACGGGCCGGGCGCCGGGATCGTAACTGGCGATCTCGTCGATAACCAGCCGCGCACCAGCCTCGGGCGGGATCAGGGCCAGTCCTTCGCGTTCGAACAGCGGCCGGAGGCTGTCGGTGACCATGCCCCCCGCCCAGGGTCCCCAGTTGAACGAGACCACGCGGCAGTGCGGCAGCCGCAGGGCCGCCTGCTGGGCCCACTTGTTGAGGTATTCATTGGCGGCCGCGTACGCGACCTGCCCGATCCGGCCGAACCGCGCTGAGGACGAGGAGAAGAGGACCAGGAATTCCAGCGCGTGGGGATCGATTGCCTGGAACAGGTTGTGCAAACCGCGGACCTTGGTGTCGAAGACGTGTTCGAATTGCGCATCCGTCTGGGCGGTGATCCGGCGGTCGGCGAGGACCCCGGCGCCGTGGATCAGTCCCCGGACCGGTCCAAACTCGTCGCGCCCCCGCGCGATCGCCGAGCGGACCGCCGCCTGGTCCCGTACGTCGACCGAGCGATAGACGACCGTCGAGCCGGCGGCGGCGATGCGGCCCAGGTTGCGGCGGATCTCACGCTGGGCCAGGATCCGGCGGGCTGCTTCGCCGATCTCCTGCGGTGACCGGGGACCATCGGGCCGCGCCAGCAGGGCGCGCTTCAGCTCGACCTCGTCGTGGCAAGCCGCCAGCCAGGGGGCCTCGGGTCCCGGCTCGGGGCTGCGGCCCAGCAACAGCAGCCGGGGCTGGGACGACCTGGCCAGGGCGAGCGCGACCTCGGCCGTAATCCCGCGTGCCCCTCCGCTGATCACCACCAGGCCGCCGCGGTGCCCGGGTTGGGACCGGTCGCGAGCCGGGCTCGGCTCGGGTAATGGCTCGAGCTCGAGCACCATGCGACCGCGACGGCTCAGACCCACCTCGGCCGGGCCGTGCGCCTCCAGCTCGTCGACGAGCGACACCGCAGCCTGGCGCGGCGATTCGAACGCGTCCTCATCCAGGTCCACGGCCTTGCAGTGGACTCCCGGCCACTCCTGCCCGGCCGTCTTGGCCAGGCCAGCCAGTGCGCCTGAGACCGGATCGATCTCCGGTCCCAGTCCGAGCAGGGCGAACTCCCCATCCAGCCGGGAGACGGTCAACAGCGCGGCGCCTCCGCCCTGGCCCGATCGTTCCAGAGCCGGACCGGCTGACCGCAACAGCCGCAGGCCATTGACGAGGAATCCCGCTTCGCGGCGATCGCTCGGCGCCAGGATGATCACGCCGCAGAGGTCGGCCTCGGGGACCGGCTCCGGCGCCGCCTCGGCCGAAATCATCCGGGGACGATAGCCTCGATCGAGCAGCTCGTCACGGATCGCTTCGGCCAGGGGGGAGCCGTCATCGGTAATCCAGGTTGTTCCCCCAGCCCGCAGGGGCACACGCGCGCGGCGGTCTGGAAATGCCAGGGATACCGCACGGGGCTGCCAGCGACGGAGCACGACCGATGGGCTCGTGGGGTGCTGATCTTCGTCCTTCGAGCCAACATCGATGACGTGTGGGGAACCCGTGCCGTTGCGGTGGACGTCGCAGGGCGCCGGCGCCGGAGCGGGCGGCGCCGAGAGGAATTCGACGATCTGCCGGAGCGTCTGGAGCGTCCCCGCCTGTTCGGGGCCGATGGCGCGCGTCTCGGGGAGGCGATCCTGGACGGCCGAGAGGATCTCCACCCGCTTGATCGAATCGATGCCCAGGTCGGCGTCGAGCCGCATCTCCAGCTCGAGCAGTTCCGTCGGATAACCCGTCTTCTCGGCGACGGCCTCCAGCAAGACCCGAGCATAACGATCCGATGATGACGATCCGGTCCCGACTACGGGCGAATGGAGCTTCCGGGGCGTCTCCGCGTTCCGGTCCGGGGTCTGGGCGGATCCGACGGCTCCATTCAGGAAGGCGACGATGTCACCGAGAGTCACGAGGCTGCCGACCCGGTCGGGAGTCACCGGGGGCAGACCCGGAAGCCGATCCTGGAGCGCCGAGAGGATCTCCACCCGCTTGATCGAATCAATGCCCAGGTCGGCGTCGAGCCGCATCTCCAGCTCGAGGATCTCCGCCGGATAACCCGTCTTCTCGGCGATCGTGTTCCGGAGCACCTGGGCAAGGTCGCCGCGCTCGACGCCCGCTGGTTGATTCGAGACGGCCGGCGCCTCCGCGCGCGGGAGGTCGAGCCGGGCCTGGGTGAGGAACTCGGCGATGGCGCGGAGGGTCCGGAAGGAGCCCAGTTGCTCGGGGCTGGGCGGAGGGACCTCCGGGTGTCGATCCTGGAGTGCCGAGAGGATCTCCACCCGCTTGATCGAATCAATCCCCAGGTCGGCGTCGAGCTGCAAATCGAGATCGAGGACCTCGGCCGGGTATCCCGTCTTGGCGGCGACCACGTCGATCAGGGCAGCGGTCACGGCATCCGGCGCGCGGGGGCCGGAAATGATCCTCGGATGCTCCTCAGCCTCACCAGCCAACTTTCCCCCCCTTACGAAGGGGGGGTCAGGGGGGGGCTGCGCGGTCCCCGGCGCAGGATCCGCCCCTGGGAAAGTTCCCGCCGATTCAACCCCCCCTGCCCCCCCCTTCGTAAGGGGGGGAAACGGGAGCGCCCGCGCACCGGCAGGAGTGAGCACCTGCGACCGGTCCGACTTCTCCTCGAACCAGCCGCGAACTTCCGGGGGAGCTGCGGTCCCGTCCTCTTCACCAGCGGGCTGCGCCTTTGGCAGCGTCGGGGAACTGGCCGGTTCCCCACAGGAGAGTGCCAGGCGCTGCTGATGCTCGAGCAGCCAGCGGAACGTCTGCTGCGTCTTCTCCTGGCCTTCGAGGAACTGGCGGTGCAAGTCCGCGGTCTGCTCGGCGAGGCGCTGGAGGGCGACGAGGTTCTCCTGGATGGACTCCAGGGCGAACGCCCGGCCGTCGGCGGCCGGGACGCGCGAGCGCGGCGCCTGTGGGACGATCTGGCCGTTGGAGTGTTTCGACTGCGAGCAATCCGGAGGGTTCATCGGTCGAGGGTTCTCGGCGGGATCTCGGGGCTGGGGATGAGCCGATGGCGGTTCCTGGGGCGAAATCGGTGGGCGGGCCTGGTCGGGATTACACGATGCCGGTCTCCTTCGAGGTTCGTGGGGTGGTCCGTCCTTCGGCCGGGCATTCGAGCCCGAGATCCGCACAGTGAGGCTCGGTTTCCGCGCCAATCGGTCTGGCTTGGGGTGGGCGTCATCCCAGCGATTGAGGTCGACAGCATACCCCAAGGCCGCCAAGGTTGCGAGCGAGCAGGCCAGATCATACAGGTTGCCGGCGGCGCCGCGCGAGGCGTCGACGGCCATCGCCTGGCACTCACGGCCGGCCAGGATCGAGCGGACCAGTCCCGTGAGCTTGGCCTCGGGACCGACCTCCAGGAAGGTCCGCGCGCCCAGGCGATACATGGCCTCGACCTGAGCGACGAATTCGACGGGGCGAACGAGCTGGCTCGCCAGCAGTTCGCGCGCCGCGCCGGGATCCTCGGGATAGAGCCCCGCCGTGGCATTGGCGAAGACGGGGATCGTCGCCGCTCCCAGGGGGACCGCCTCGAGCGTGCGGCGGAACGGTTCCGCGGCACTGGCGACGAACCGGCTATGGAACGCGGCCGAGACCGGGATGGGGCTGGTCTTGATCCGCCGATCCTCCAGCAGCCGCCGGGCGCGCTCGATCTCCGCAGCCGGTCCTGACAGGACGCACTGCCTGGGCGCATTCTTGTTGGCAATGACCAGGTCAAGCGCCTGCGCACGGGCCAGCGCGGCCACCTCCGCCGGCGCGGCGAAGACGGCGAGCATGGCGCCCGAGCCCCGCGCGGCACATCGGGCCATGAGTGCGCCGCGACGATGCGCCAGCATCGCCAGGGATGCATCGTCGATCCGCCCGGCCGCGCAGAGGGCGGTCAGCTCGCCGAAGCTGTGGCCGGCGACCAGGTCGGGACGGACGCCGAAATCGTCGAGGATCCGCAGGAGTCCCAGGCTGACCGCGCCGATGGCCGGCTGAGCGATGCGGGTGTCGCGCAGGGCCGCTTCCCCGGCCGCCCGCGCCGCCTCGTCGAAGGCTGGCGGGGGATAGATCCGATCGGAGCAACGGCCGGCCTGATCACCGCCGGCCTCGTTCATCCGGGACAGGGCTGCCTGCATCCGCGGGAACAGGCAGGCCAGTTCCCGCAGCATGCCGAGATACTGCGAGCCTTGCCCGGGGAAGAGCATGGCGAGCAGACCCGGGCGCGGACCTGTCCCGAGGAAGACCCGCGAGCAACCGCCGGGCGCGGCCCCCGCCGAGCCGGCCGGTTGCCCCACCGCTTCCAACCGCGATCGGGCCGTGGCCAGCAGCTCGACCAGGTCCATTCCGTCGCGCCGCGCCACCAGGACCAGCCGATGACGATGGGAGGAGCAGAACCGCGCGCGACTCCGCGCGGCCGTGGCGCGGAGCTCGGCCCAGGCCATCGCCGTCTGGCCTTCCAGCCCCTCCAGGGCCCGGTCGAGCTCGGCCGGCTCGTCGGCCGAGAACGCCAGGATCTGCACGTCGCCATCCCAGTCGATCGATGGCTTCCGCGGCTCGGCCTCCTCCAGGACGCAGTGGAAGTTGCTGCCGCCGAATCCGAACGCGCTGACAGCGGCCCGCCGCGGCGCCCCCTCGGCGGGGGTCAGCCAGGGCCGAGCCTGGGTGTTGAGGTAGAACGGCGAGTCACCACGGGTCAGCGGCTCCAACGGCCGGCGGACCTTCGCGGTCGGCGGCAGGACCTTGTGGTGCAGCGCCAGCGCGGCCTTGATCAGGCCCGCCGCACCCGCTGCGGCCTTGGTGTGACCGACCTGCGACTTGACCGACCCCAGGGCACACCACGCGCCCCCCGGCCGCCCACCCCGGTAGACCTCCTCCAGCGCGGCCAGCTCGGTCGCATCACCGGCCTTCGTGCCGGTGCCGTGCGCCTCGACCAGCTCGACCGTCCCCGGCGCGATCCCCGCCGCCGCGTAGGCCCGCCGCAGGGCGGCGACCTGCCCCGCCACGCTGGGCGCGTAGACCGCCTGCCCCTTGCCGTCGCTGGAGCTGCCCAGCGAACGGATCACCGCGTACACCCGGTCGCCATCGCGGCGGGCATCCACCAGCCGCTTCAGCACCAGCACCCCCAGACCCTCCCCCAGGATCGTCCCGTCCGCCTCCGCGTCGAACGGCCGCGCCTCCCCCGTCGGCGACAGGGCCGGCGTCTTGCTAAAGCACATATACATGAATATGTCATTGAACGTATCCAGTCCGCCGGTGACGGCCAGGTCGCAGCGGCCGGCGGCCAGTTCGAGCAGGGCGAGGTGGACGGCGCCGAGCGAGCTGGCGCAGGCGGCGTCGACGACGCAGTTGGTGCCGCGGAGGTCGAGCCGGTTGGCGATCCGGCCGGCGACGACGTTGCCGAGCAGGCCGGGGAAGGAGTTCTCCTGCCAGGGGAGGTACGCCGCGGCGATGCGGCGGACGACCTCCGCGCTGGTGGCGTCGTCGACGCCGGCAGCCGCCAGCGCGCGCCGCCAGATGGGATGGCCGAGCCGCGCGCCTAAGGGGATGACCAGCTCCAGGGTGCCGGTGACGCCGAGGATGACGCTGACCCGGTCGCGGTCGAAGCTGCCCCCGGGACCATAGCCGGCGTCCTCCAGGGCCGCTTTGGCCACCAGCAGGCCCAGGAGCTGGGTGGTGTCGGTGGCCTCGATCGCCTGCGGCGCGATTCCGAATTCGAGTGCCGGGAAATCGACCGGCGCCAGGAAGCCGCCGCGGCGCGCATAGGTCCGATCGGGGGCCTTGGGATCGCTGTCGAAGTAGTCGGCCACGCTCCAGTGGGACTCGGGCACGTCGGTGATCGCGTCGACGCCGTTGCGGATCAGGGACCAGTACCGCGACAGGCCCTCCGCCCGAGGGAACAGGCAGCCCATGCCGATGATCGCCACCGGGACCGGGACCGAAGGGTCGGACGCATTCAAGTCTTTGCCCTTTCGAGGTAGGCAGAACCGGGCTGGTGGCCGATGGCGCTTCTGGCGCCGCTCTTCTCTCGCCACGAGCCCCTGGCCACTAGCCACTACTGAGGTTCTCGATCTCGACGAGGTCCCGCGGTGCCAGGCGGGGCACGCCTGGGGGGAGGCTCACTCCCTGGGCGTTGAGGATCCGGGCTCGGGTCAAGACCGCGGCGCCGTAGAGGATGTTCAGGGCGATGGTCGCAACCCGGCGATTCTCGGGCGGCTCGAGGAACGTGCCGCGAACCCAATCGTTGAACGCGGCCATGGCCGGGCCGCACCAGATCTGGTAGTCGACCGTGCGGGAGGGGACGCCGCGGTTGGCCCACTGCGACGACATGCCGAGGTACCAGCGGAAGACCAGCGCCATCTTCTGCTTGGGGTTGCGCTGCGCCTGCTCGATCCGGCTGGGGTCGCGCTGGCGAAAATACGCCTGGGTCTGCTCCCAGATCGACTCGATCGGGGCCCGGAAGATCGTCCGTTCCAGCGCCGCGCGCTCACCGGCGGGGAGCTGATCCAGGCTGTCGTGGCTGCGATAGAGCTCGTACAGCTTGGCGGCCCGCATGGCGAAGAGGGTGCCGCGTTTGAGCACCTGGACCCTGACCCCCATCTCGAACATGTCCGCCGCCGGGGCCATCGCCACGTCGGCCTGCTGGGCCTCGGCCAGCATGCGCCGGACCAGGGCCGAGGTGCCGGCCTCGACGCAGGCTTGGTTGACCGATCCCGAGACCACGTAGGCCGCACCCATCGCCAGGGCCGCCGCCGCGGCCCAGGGCGTGGAGATGCCGCCGGCGGCGCCGACCCGGAGCGGCCGGTCATAACCGTGCTCGGCCTGCACGCGATCGCGCAACGCCAGCATCGTCGGCAACAGCACAATCGCCGGCTGATTGTCGGTGTGGCCCCCCGAGTCGGCCTCGGCCGTGATGTCTTCGGCCAGGGGGATGCTCCCGGCCCATTCCGCCTGGTCCGGGGTGATCTCTCCCCGGGCCACCAGCTCGCGGAGGAATCGGGCCGGCGGCGGGGCCAGGAACTTGGAGGCGACTTCGACCCGCGACACCTTGGCGATGATCCGATTCGGTGCCACGATCCGACCCGCGCCGTCGCGGCCAATCCCCGCGACCCGATAGCGGACCAACGGCAAGGTCAGGTTGAGAAAGGCCGACGCCTCGACCAGGCGGATCCTCCGCCGGAGATACAGATCCACCACCGCCGACTCCAGGTCGGGCTCACCCGGGCTGTGAATCAAGTTGAAGGCGTAGGGCGTCGCCTCACCCAGGCTGCGCTGGATCCGATCGATCGCTTCCTCGACCGCCCCCAGCGGCAGGCCCGCCGCGCCGAAAACCCCCAGCATCCCCTGCCGGCCCATCGCTTCCACCACGTCCACCGATCCGATCCCGTTGGCCATCGCCCCGGACATGCACGGATAGCGGAGCCGGTGCTCGGCCACAAAACCGGCGTCCCCCAGCGTCTCCAGGTGACAGGCCGGCAGGTGCGCCACCACGTCGCCATCGCCGTTGCCATGCCCGCTCCAGGAGGAGCCGTCCACGAATCCGTAGCCGTCGTGCTGTCTGACCACCAGAAAGGACCTGGCGATTCGTCCCAGCGCATCCTCCCAGGTGGCAATCTCTCTCGCGGCGACAACCACTGATGATGCTCCGCACGCAGACAATCAGTTAGGCGTGGTATGATGGGCAAGGGGGGTAACTCGACCGTCGGCACGTCGCATCTGGTTATTTCATAAATCCTGGTAGCCTGACAAGAGATTGGCCGAGAAACTCGCTCGCTCCCGGCAGTGGGATGACCCGCTGTATCTGAATTTTTGTTCAGATTACAGTGGGCGCTTCCCCCGAATGGGGACAGTCGCGGAAGCCCGGGTGGGCAGCCGCTCCCGGCTACCCTCTGCCAGCCGGCGCGGCTGGCCCACTGGATCGGCCCGGCATCCCTGCCGGGCGATCGGACTCTGGGCGGGATCGAGGCGAGGACCGGCCGATTCGACATTGCCGGCCGGATGGGAAGATGGCAGCGGCGGCCATCGGAACCGTGCGGTGGGGCCTTCGGGCCCAGACGTTTCGCCTGGCCCGACCGCTCAGCTCCGACTGCGGCCGTGGGTGAAGTGTCGTTCGGCCGGATAGGGTTCTCCGCGCCCCGCATCGGGAGCCTCGACGCGGCACCGGTGCCACGACTCGGGGGCTTCCAGCTCGCGGACGGCTTCTTCTGGAGGCTCGGCGTCAGAATGGAGGTGCTTGAGTTGAGGGGAGTAGCGCGATTGGTCAGTTTTGGGATCCGAACGGGGACCATTCGTTGGAAACTTCAAGCCGGACGCTTCTCGCAGCCGGGACAGGATCAGGAGCGACACGGGACACCTCCCCGCGCGACGCGGGTAGAACCAGGGGGTACGCGGCGCGGTGCCGACCGCGGTCGAGCCGGCGGTCCGCCGATCGCCTGTACCACCCGCGGCCGGTCGACGCCCGCGACCGGCCGCACGCCCAGCCAACCCGGCCGGGCGGCGAGCGTGACGGCCTTCGGACCCTGGCCGCCCACCCGACTGCGTGGAGTCACATGGGGGCCCGGGGCGATGACGCATCAGCTCTCAGCGTAGTGTACCGCGACCCTCGCACCGTGGCCAGCGAACCACCCCGGAAATCGCTCCGCCGTGGATTCCTTGCTCATCCGCACGGAACTCCCCCATCCGCAGATTCGCCCATCCAAAACAAGGCCCAAGGACTGCGAAGCCTGCCAGATCTTGCATCCGATCGGCCCAGTGTGTTGACAATCTGCAACGCAACGATGCCAACATGACGAGATTGAGGGGCCTGTCTAGGCAGGACCCGGACTCCTCGATACAATTCCGACAACCCTTCAGTCTTGGGATGCCCGCGAGTGGTGGTGCTCGTCGGACTCCGAGATTGGCACCTCATGACGGTGATGGAGCGTCCCGTCCCGCACCTCGCCGGTTCTCCCTTACCTTCGGAGGGGTTATGCGTCTCTGCCTGGTTGAGGACATTGCCGCTAGCGGCTTGGAGCCGCTGACTCTGACACGCCCGGTCCACGATCTCTTGCTGGGATCGACCACGCTATCAAGCAAGATTGCCCGCGCCTTCCAGGTGGGACCGGGGCCCCAGCGGCGGGGTTGCGTGATCCGGGCGCACCTGGCGGCGGCGCAACGGCAGCGTGACCCGCACCTGGTCGTCAACGACCGGGATTGGCTGGCGCGGGGGCCGGTCCTGGTGGCCAACAGTCGCTGGGTTCCCCCGGTGGGTTTCCAGGTGCCCGAGGAGTCCGGCTCGTGGGTTGGTCTGTGCGAGGGGCAGCCGGCCTGCGCGTGGGTCGGGCCCGAGGACGCGGTCGCTCTGGAGCCGCACGGGGTCGATTCGTGGTTCGAGCGGATCGCCTCCCGGTACGACTGCACCGAACTGGATGGCGAATGGATCCACCGGCCCTGGGACCTGGTGGCCAAGAATGAGGCCCATCTGGAGCGCGACTTCGAGGAACTGGCCTGGCGGGGCGTCACGAACCGGCACTTGACCACGATGGCCCTGGTGGGTCCTGCCGACCGGCTCAGCATCCACGAGACGGCCCGCATCGACCCTTACACCGTCTTCGACACGACCAACGGGCCGATCAGCCTGGGGCCGAACGTCTGGGTCCAGCCGTTCACACGGATCGAAGGTCCCTGCTCCATAGGCGCCGAGACGCAGCTCTTCCGGGCCAACCTCCGCGGCTGCGTGACGATCGGACCCAACTGCCGGATCGGCGGTGAAGTCGAGGCCGCGATCGTGCACGGCTATTCGAATAAGTACCACGAGGGATTCCTGGGCCACGCCTATGTGGGCGAGTGGGTCAACCTGGGCGCCATCACGTCCAACAGCGACCTGCGCAACGACTACGGCGAGGTCCGGGTGCCGCTCCAGGGGGATCCGATCCCCACTGGCCAGGCGAAGGTCGGCTGCTTCATCGGCGACCATACGCGGACCGGGATGGGGAGCATGCTCAACACCGGGACGGCCGTCGGCGTGATGTGCAATGTCCTGCCGGCGGGGATCCTCCTGCCCAAGCACGTGCCGTCGTTCACCGCCGTGCTTTATGGCCGGGTCGCTCCGGGCTTCTCTCTGAACCAGCTCTTCGAGACCGCGCGGATCGTGATGGGCCGCCGCGGCAAGTCCTTCAACGAGGCCGAGGAACAGCTCTACCGGACGCTCTACGTCCAGACCCGGTTGGAGCGCGAGCGGGCCTTCCAGCGCTCGCATGAGCATCGCGGCGACGCCTGGCCGGTCGCCCAGGCCGCCCGGCTCGACCGCCCGCACGCCGTCCGTTGAGCCCACCCCGATCGGGCGGAGCGCCGCGCCGGGACTTCTCAGTCACCCGGCCCCGCTCCGCGCGCACCGGGGGCCACGATCGCCCGGTTCTCCGTCGGGGCCGTGGATGCCGAGTTTCCGGCGATGCCGCCGTGCGGACACCCAGAGTCCGGCACCGACCGGCCGAGAATCGCTCGCGCCCGGGCTCGGCTACAGGGAGGGACGGCCGCCGGCCCTACGGTGCCTGGCGAGGGGCGCTCGAGGCCGGTGTGGGAAACCACGGCCGATAGATCACCATCCCGGCGCGGCGCTCGGCCACAATGGCCTGCGTGAGCCGGAGCCGGGGCCAATCGGCTCGAGACGCTCGGACGACGTGCGCAGCGAGCGGCCGGGGATCGGCCGTCAAGAGAGCCAGCAGCAGCGCGGCCGAGGCATCGCCCGAGGGGCCGCCAGCAGCTTGAGCGAGCTGGTCGGCGGCGACCTGCCGCGCCTGCGGATCCTTGGTCTGACCCAGCCACCAGGCCCCCCATTCCCGGCGCGCCCGGGCGTTGCCGGGATTGGCACGCAGCAGCGCCTCCAGGAGCCGCCGGCTCTCCGCGCGGGCCTCCGGGATCTGGCGGTACCATCGGGCGCGGTGCAGGGTTGCGCCCGCGGTGAGCGGCCCCGTCCCCGAGGCCCGACGCCTGATCAGCTCGAGAACGCCGTCGTGCACCTTCCCCTGCTTCAGGAGATTGTCCAGCCGCTCGACCAGGGCCGGCTTCAGGGCGCGCGCGTCGTCCAGGGCGTCGATGCACGCATCGAGCTGCCCCTCCGTGAGGTAGGCCATCGCCAGCTTGAACTCGATATGGTCCCAGCGGTTGGGCGTGGGATCGGGCATCGGCCGCCACGCCAGCACGGCCGCCGGAGTCGCCAGCAGCGCCAGCCGCAGCGCCGCGGCGCGCCAGTCGCGGCGCGCTGCCAGGCGGACCCAGTCGACCAGACCGGCTGCCCCGAGCAGCATCAGGCCGGGCATCCAGGGGATGCGATAGCGTCCCACCACGAAGAAGACCGCCGTCGACGCCAGGCCGGCAACCGTCGAGAGCACCAGGAACCACCAGAACGGAGTGCGGGGCGATCGCGCCAGGCCCAGCGCGGCCAGCGGCGCCAGCCAGCCGAAGCTCAGCACGCCCCAGGCCAGCTCGGGTGCGGCCACGAGGCGGACGAACTCCAGGTCGTGGCTGTCGCTGATCTCGAAGTCGTGCAGCAGCAGGCCCAGCTTCTTCACCAGCAGGCGCAACGAGGCAGCCGGTGCGGCGCGCCACTGGCTCAGGCCGGCGGCGAACCAGAACCGCGAGACCTCGCCCGGCGTCAGGACACGCCCGGCGCGGCGCTCGGCTTCGGCCCGGAACTGGTCGGCCTCGCGCGCGGGATTGGCTTCGACGAACTCGAGCGGGATATAGGTCCCGGTGGCTTCCGGGCCGTTGCCGATGTAGAAGTTGGCTCCCCCTTGCCAGGTGGTGAACAGCAGCTCGCGCGGCCGCGACACCACGAAGTTAATGAGAATCGCCGGCGCCAGGGCCAGGCTCAGTCCGACCAGGAACGACGCCGAGCGCGCCAGGCGCCGGCGGAGGCCGATGGCACCCCCGTTCTGACAGGCCCACCAGGCCGCGCCCACCGGAGCGAGCACCAGCGCATTGGCGCGGAGCAAGACCAAGGCGCCCCAGGCCAATCCCGAGAGCCCGGCCCAGACCGCGCGGCGAGCCGGCGAAGCGCCCGAAGCGGTGAGGATCAGTCCCAGGGCCGCCACCAGGGCCGCGAGCCCTTCTTTCTCGAGCAGGCCGTCGGTGAAGATCAAGGGGCCATAGAGGGCGGCCATCAGGCCCGCCACGATCCCCTCGACCCGGCCCAGCCCGATCCGGCCCGCCCAGAAGATCGCCAGCGGAGTCAGGGCCCCGAGGCCGGCCACCACCAGCCGAAGCCGCACCAGGTCCTGGCCGACGACCCGCATCAGGACGGCCAGCCAGTACGGGAACAAGGGGTCCTGGTAGAAGGGCCGCGACGGCAGCCAGGCGCCGAGCAGGATCTCCTGGCCGCGCAGCCAGTAGGCAATCTCATCGACCCAGGGGAGACGACCGAGCGGGTGTCGGGTGAATTCCCAGGCGTACGTCAGCCGGAGGACCAGCCCCAGGACACCGATGGCCAGCACCCAGCCCCAATCCCGATGCAGCTTGGCCATAACTCGTGATTTCGACTAGACGTAAATCGAAACTGCCGGCCCGGCGTCCTGGCACGATCGAGGCTGGGCAATGATCCCTGCCTCCCAAGCCGGGCTGGAGACCGGCCTCGCGCCGGTGTATCGTTGAGTCGGGGTCCTTCGCGAGGTTGTACCAGAAGGCCCCTACCCGAGGGGAGTGGCCATGCTGAAGACATCCCCGTTGTTCCAGCTTTACTCGACGAGGCTGCGCGACTTCTACCGCCAGCCGGCGCGGATCTTCTGGGTCTACGGCTTCCCGACCCTGCTGGCGATCGTCCTGGGACTGGCGTTCCAGAACCGGCCGCCGGCGCCGGTCCAGGTCGACGTGATCCCGGGTCCCGGCTCGTCCTGGATCCGGGCGAAGGTGGGCGAGCACAACGTGGCCGTGGAGCGGGACCGGGCGGCCGGCCGGTCGCGGCTGGACGTCCCCCCGGTCCTCCTGCACGAAGCGGACCAGTCCGAGGCCCTGAAGCGGCTCAATACCGGCAAGACGCCCCTGGTCATCGAGCCGATCGACTCGGAGTCCTGGGCCTACCGCTATGACCCAACCCGGCCCGAAGCAGCCGCGGCCCGGCAGGTGGTCGACGATCTCTTGCAGCGCGCGGCCGGCCGGACCGACCCGCGAGTCGCCCGGGACGTTTATGTCACCGAGCCAGGCTCGCGCTATATCGACTTCCTCATCCCGGGCTTGATCGGGCTCAACGCCATGGGGGGCGGGCTCTGGGGGATCGGGTTCTTGCTGGTCAACTTCCGGATCGGCAAACTGCTCAAGCGTTTCGTGGCCACGCCCATGCCCCGGCGCGACTTCCTTCTAGCCCTCCTGGGCGCCCGCTTGACCTTCCTGATCCCGGATCTGACCGTGCTCCTGCTGCTCGGGACCTTGATGTTCGGGATGCCGGTCCGGGGTAGCTTGGTCCTGGTCATCCTGGTCGACGTCGTCGGGGCCCTGGCGTTCGCTGGGATCGGCCTGCTTGTCGCCTGCCGGGTGAGCACGACCGAGGCGGTCAGCGGGCTGATGAACCTGGTCATGCTGCCGATGTGGCTCTTCTCGGGGGTCTTCTTCTCGGCCGAGCGGTTCCCCGACTCCGCCCAGCCGTTCATCCAGGCCCTGCCGCTGACCCAACTGGTCAGCGCCCTTCGCCGCGTCTTGCTCGAAGGAGCCGGCTTGCTCGACGTCAGCCCGGCCCTGGCGATCCTCGCCGCCTGGGCCGTCATCACCTTCTCCCTGGCCCTGCGCTTCTTCCGCTGGACCTGACGCCGGTTGGAAGCACGGGTGCCGCAGGAGCTGATTCCAGTCCGATCGCCAGCCCTGGAACCAAACCCGTCCCTGGAGTGGCGGGACCTCGACCTCATCGATCAAGTGCCCGAGGAACGTCGCCTTGGCGAAGATCTCGACATCCAGGAACGAGGACGTCGACTGCAAGGGGATCGCGGCCAGCTTCTCGCGGCGATGGAGCCGGCAGGGGGAGTGGATATCCAGCAACGGAACGCCGAAGATCAGCCGGCGCGGCAGCATCGCCAGCCAGCGCCGCGACGACTCCCAGCCGCGGGCCGGCCGGCGGCCGACGACATGGTCGCAGTAGTCGATGGCCTTCAGCAGGGGTTCCAGGTGAGCTGGAGTCCACGGCTCCCGGGCGGTCGTCACCAGGACCAGGGGAAGGCGCGCGCCCTCCAGGCCCTGGGAGAGCGCGACCCGCAGGTCCATCCCCTCGACCGACACGATGCGATGCTCGACAGACCGCCCCACTGCCGCCATCGCATCGATCAGCGGTGCCACGACCGCCTCGGCCTGCTCGGGAAGCGAGTCGGTCAGCAGGATGATGCGGATCCCGGCGTCGAGGAGCGGCTCGCGATGGAAGTGGCGCAGGAAGGGATCGTCGCTGGCCTCGCTGGTCGTCATTGTGGGGTGCCCGCGGCTCCAGCCAGCCAGCGTTCGACATCCTGGCGATAGGCGTTCCAGAGCCGTCGCGCGATGGGGCCCGGGTTGCCGGAACCGATGAGGACGTCATCGATCTGGACGATCGGGACGACTTCGCTGGTGGTGCCGACCAGGATCACTTCGTCGGCGGCCTTCAGTTCGGGCAGGGTCACGTGGGAGCCGACGAAGGGGATCTCGAGCGCTTCCACCAGTCGGAGGATCAAATGCCGGGTCATTCCGGGGAGGATCACGGGCCCTTCGGGCGTGGCCTCGAGCCGCCCTTGCCGCGCCCAGAGCACCGAGGTATGGGTGGCCTCGGTCACGAAGCCCGCCGCGTCGACCAGGATGGCTTCATAGCACCCCGCGCGGTGCGCTGTCTCCAAGGCCAGGCAGTTGGCCAGGAGGTTGGTCGACTTGATATCGCAGCGCTTCCAGCGCAGGTCGGGATGACTGATCACCTTGACCCCGGTCGCGCGGAGGCGTTCCGTGGGGCCGTCATCGTACGGCCGGACCACAATGAGCTCGGTGGGGGACACAGGCGGGTCTGGGAAGGTATGAGACCGCGGCGCGACACCGCGGGTGATCTGGACATACACCGTCCCCTCGTGAATCCGGCTGGCCGCGATCGTGCGGGCGATCCGCTCCGCCAGCGCGTCGAGGTCGTAGGGGGGAAAGTCGAGCTCCTTGAGGCTGCGGCGCAGCCGGGCGAAGTGCTCCCGTTCCAGCCAGCACCGGCCCCGGTACATCCGGAAGACCTCGTAGACCGAGTCGCCGAAGAGGAACCCGCGGTCCCAGACCGGGACTCGCGCTTGCTCGACCGGCATCGTCTCGCCATTGAGACACGCCAAGACCTGCATCAGCCGTTGTCCTTTCGCGCCAGAACCCGTCACACACGTCAGACCGAGACCGTGCCAGGATAATCTCCCGGGAGGCAGGACCACAATGGGCCTGCCGAGACGCGCCTAGCGCGAGCGCCCGGCCTTCGCCGCCGACCCGGGCCTGGCCTTCAACCGGCGGATTGCGGCCTCGGCATCGGGCAGGGTGGGGGCCAGTCGGCTACATCCGACCATCGGTAGAGCGGCGACTGCTGATGTCGACCCGCGACGGGCGGCGGGAACCCGCCCGGCCCGCGCTTCCCCTGTGCGGAAAGCCGGACGGCCTCCCGCGACAGTCCGGCGCGTTGGGCGATCTCACCGGTCGCGACCAGCTCGTCCGGCTCGACCCGCACCACTCGCAGGCCCAGGCCTGCCCCTTCGATGCCCTCGATGGCCGAGACGATCGCCTCCATCGAGGACGTGGCCGTCCGGTGGAACCTGGCGAATTAATTGGACCCCGCAACGAGTGCCGAAGGTCGCGTCGTCGCAGCCGGCTTCGAACAACCGGTCCATCGCGTCGAACGACAGGTTCGCGATCCCTTCCAGGGTCACGGTGAATTGGTACGCGCTCGGCTTGCCTTGGCTCGTCCTGTCTCGCGCGTCCCGTGGGGGCATCCGTCCACGCCCCGCCGGATGTCCTGGGCGTGGGCGGTCGGGATGCGCGGAGTAGACCAGACCGAAATCCGCCAACCCTGCCGGCTCCGTTCCGGACACAACAGGAAGCCTGATGTAATAGGGTCCACCTTCCACGCCGCCACGTACCCGGAGTTTCTCCCCGCTCGTCGCGTCAACCAGGGACCAGTCCGTCGCTGGTTATCGGCCGGACCGGATGTCTCGCGGCATCCATTTTCGCGCACGAAAGACTCGACGGCAACAGGATGTGAGCCAGTCGGCGTGGGTTCTCCCCAGATCAAAAAGTCGCCAGGGGATTCACGGGCGAGCCGGTACCTCCCTCGACAGCCAGCGGGGCGACGGTCAGCAGGAACGACCAGCGGCGGCGGCTGGCGGCCGCCTCGGCCACGGCCTCCGGGTCGCAATTGTCGAGGATCGGTACGCCCATGGCGACCACGACGCCCCAATGGACGGGGAGCACGACGCCGTCGACGCCCGAGGGGAGGACATCCAGCGCCAGGTCGCTGCCGACGACCGCAACGTCGCGCTCCTTGAGCCAGGGGAGGCACGCGGCGTGCAAGCCGGCCGAGCCCTTCATGATGTCCCAGGGGCCCTCCTGCTGCCGCCGCGCCCATCGGCCGGTCCGGATCAGTACCGCGTCACCACGCTCGACCTTGACCCCCGCCTGCCGCTCCCACGCCTCCAGGTCTTCGGGGTAGATGGGGCGCCCTCCTTCGAGATAGCGGACGCCGTGCAGCCGGGGGATGTCCATGAGCACACATCGCGTGAGGATGCCGTTGCGGAACGCCTGGACTCCCAGCTTGCGCGCCCCGCGGCTGGTCACCTCATCCTGGGTGAAGCCGTTGTACATCTTCCCCCGGTAGACCAGGTGGCAGAGCCCGTCCAGATGGGTTTGCGTGAATCCGTGATACTGGACGGAGTACTCATCCGCGGAGGAGCTGATCTCGGC
This sequence comes from Isosphaeraceae bacterium, assembly GCA_021324445.1. GTDB lineage: Bacteria > Planctomycetota > Planctomycetia > Isosphaerales > Isosphaeraceae > JAJPJC01. Next base: position 19,062 of record JAJPJC010000045.1, on the reverse strand, counting down.
ATCGCGTTTGGGCAGCTCGACCATCCGGTGGACAAAGGCGGGCGAGTCGTCCACCGGTTCCTTGATCGCCAGGTGCGCCAGGGAGACCGTGACGCCCTCCCGCACCAGGGCCGCCGCCTGCCGGCGTTTCTCGGGTGTGATGAGGTTGAGGGCCCCGAGCTGGTCGTCCTGGCCCCAGCGGCCCCAATTCGAGATCCGGGTCATCACGGCGTCGAATTCGGCCCGGGTCCACCTCTTGATGGGCTGGGTCGGGGGCTCGGCCGTCGGAGCGGGGACCGCGCTCGCCAGGACCGCCAGCGCGGCTGAAGCCAGGAGGAACGTCGCGTGAACCTTCATGGGAGACCTCCGAATGGAAAACCGCCACGGTGCGCTCGGGAGCCGCGCCGAGCCCTGGGGTCGCGATCAGGCCGATTATTAGGACAAGCGACGGACCCCGCAAGAAGATGCCGGCCCCGGTCCACGGCGGCCCGGCCGATCGGCAGTTCTTCCGGCCGGCGCGTCCGGTTGCCGCCCTGGTTGACAATGTCCCGAGAGAGCCGAGACGAACGCGGGGCTATCCCACCCTCCAGCCCGCCCACATCCGTCATACACGAGGTACGACATCGGCTCGCGAAACCAGTGCGGACCGCGCCACCGGCGCCGGGCCCGGGCGGTGGTCGCCCGGGCCCCCCGGTCGCGGCCCGCCCAACCCAACCCCAGGACTTCCACCATGCCTGCTCCAGGGTTCCACCGCATCCAGAATGCACCGAAGGCCCGCGGAGCCGGCGCCCGCCGCCGCGCCGCCCTCCGCCGCCGGCCCGCCATCGAGTCCCTGGAAGGTCGCCAGCTCCTGTCGACCTTCAACGTCAACACCGACGAGGACAGCGGGACCGGCAGCCTCCGCCAGGCCATCATCAATTCTGACAACACCCCCGCGACCGCCAGCAACCCCAACGTCATCACCTTCCAGGGCCTCTTCAACATCGCGCAGATCCAGCTCCAATCCGCTTTGCCGGCGATCACCCAGCCGGTGATCCTTGATGGGACCACCGAGAGTAGCTACAACGGCGCCCACCCGTTCGTCCAGCTCATCGGCAACTATGCGGGCGGCTCGGCGCTCGGCCTGGACATCACCGCCTCCGGCACCCAGGTCAAGGCCCTGGCCATCGACGGCTTCAACGCCAGCGGGGTGCTCATTTCCGACGCGTCGAATGTTGTGCTCAGCCAGGACTGGATCGGCATCGACCCCAACGCCAACGCGACCGGTTCCGATGTCAATGGGAATACCATCTATGAGGGCAACGGCACCTATGGTGTGACGATCCAGAGCGATGTCTACGGCGCGTCCACCGACGATGTCCTGTCCAGCGACATCGTCTCGGCCAACAGCTACAACGGCATCATCCTCTCGGGAGCGGCCACCACTCATAACGTGGTCAGCGGCACGATCATCGGCTCGGACAACACCGGCGCGGCCGTCGTGGACGACCCGGGCAACGCGCTGGGCAACGGCCAGCGCGGCGGCGGCGGCAGCGGCGTGGTGATCAACCAGGGGGCATCGTACAACACCATCGGCGGGACGACGGCCGGTGCCCGCGACGTCATCCTGGGGAACAAGAGCTACGGCGTCCTCATCACCGACGGCGGCACCAACCACAACGCCGTCGAGGGCGACGTTATCGGTGTCGAGATCAGCGGCAGGAATGGGGTGGACGGCGCCGGCCGCTCCTACGGCAATGGCTCCAGCGGCGTGGCGATCGTGTTCTCGGCGTCCTACAACATCGTCAGCGGGACCCCGACGGCCCCCGAGGTGATCGGAGACAACGCGGGCGACGGCGTGCTGATCTCCGGCAGCATGACCTCCTCCAACCAGATCTCCGGCGTCGACATCGGCACCGCCCAGGGGGGCGAGAAAGCCCTGCCCAACGCGGGCGACGGCGTGGCCGTCAACAGCGCGGCGAGCGATAACTTCATCGGCGTCGCGGGGAACCCGGTCAACGTCATCTCGGGCAACACGGGCAACGGCGTCAGCCTCTCCGGCTTCGACACCGTTGACAATTTCGTCGAGAACAACCTCATCGGCATCGATGCCGGCGGCACCACCCCGCTGGGCAACGGCCAGGATGGCGTGCTGGTCTCCGGCCAGGCATCCAGCAACTTCATCGGCTTCGCGTCCTCCGGCTCCAACAACGTGATCTCGGGCAACGGGACCTGGGGCGTCTACATCACCGACTCCGGCACGAATGACAACACGGTCGCCAACAACTACATCGGCATCACCGCCGCGGGCAATGCCCCCGTGCCCAACGCCAACAACGGCCTGGACATCGTCTATGGGGCCCAGTCCAACACCGTCGGCGGCACGACGGCCGCCGCCCGCAACGTGATCTCGGGCAACCTCCACGAGGGCGTCCTGATCGGCTTCGCCGGCACGTCGAACAACGTCGTCGAGGGCAACTTCATCGGCACCGATGCCACCGGCCAGGCCCTCCTGGCCATCGAGACGCAGACCGACGGCGTCTACGTCGGCCTGGGGGCATCGAACAACACCATCGGCGGGCAGAACCCCGTCGGCGCGCTCAACACCCAAGCCTGGAACGTGATCTCGGGCAACACCGCCAACGGGATCCTCGTCACCGACAGCGGCACGACCGGCACGGTGATCTGCGGCAACTTCATCGGCACCGACCTCACCGGCACGGTCATCTTATCCAACGGCGGCAACGGCGTGACGATCGCCGCCGGGACCTCCAACACCACCGTCGGCGCCCAGACGTCCGACAGCGGAAACCTCAACGTCATCTCGGGCAACGCGGGCGACGGCGTCTCGATCACGTCGTCGGGCAACAACCTCTCCTTCGATTACATCGGCGTCGATCTCAATAACCAGAGGGCCCTGCCCAACGCCGGCAACGGCGTGTCCATCCTCGCGGCGTCCGGCAATCGGGTGAACCTGGACGTGATCCGCAACAACCTTGGCTACGGCATCCTGACCGACACCGGGGCGAGCAACAACGCCTGGTACTACGACTCGATCTCAGGCAACTCCAGGGGCGGCATCGCGACGCCAACCGACCCCTCTCCGCAGTCGGTCCCGCAACTGATCGCGGACAGCGTCGCCAACGGGCAGACCACGATCAGCGGGGTGATCTTCGCCTCGCCGGACCATAACGCCACGCTGGTCCTCCAGTTCTACGTCAGCCCGGCCTCGACCGCTCCGGGGAGCAACCAGGGCCTGACGTTCGTCGGGCAGGCCAACGCGACGACCGACGCCAACGGCAACGTCAGCTTCACTGCCACCCTCCCCCATGTGTTCGGCCCCGGGCAGGTCCTCACCGCGACGGCCGACTACGCCGTCTCGAACACCTCGGTGTTCAGCAACGCCCTGGCCGTCCCGACCCTAGCCCCGCCGACCCTGGCGGCGATCGGGAACCAGGCGGTGACCGCCGGCCAGAACCTGGTGCTGAACTTGCAGGGGAGCGATCCGGCCGGCCTGCCCTTGATGTACTCAGCGACGGTCGACTCGCTGGCCTATCACCTGAAGTCCACCCTGGGCCTCTACGAGGCGGGGAGCTTCTACACCAACGCCTACGGCGGGGGCGAGCAGTGGGTCATGGGCAACGGCGGGATCTGGTACTACATCCTGCCCACCGGCGGCTTCTACCAGTGGAGCGGCTCGGGTCTGACCGGCACCCTGATCGCGCAGCTCGGTGCCAGCTACAACGCCAATCCCAGCCTGCTGGTCCATGCCCAGCCCGGCCAGGGGCAGGCGACCGTCTCGGTCTTCGGGTCCTCAGTGACGATCATACCCAACGCGGGCTTCACCGGCGTCCTGTACGTGACGGCCAGCACCAGCGATGGTTACAATACCGCCAGCCAGGCCTTCCAGCTCACCGTGACCGTTCCCAATGCCCCGCCGACGCTCGGACCGATCGCCAACCCGACGGTGACCGCCGGCCAGAGCCTGACGCTGACCCTCCAGGGCAGCGACCCCAACGGGCTGCCCTTGACCTACTCGGCCACGGTCGACTCGCTGGCCTATCACCTGAAGTCGACCCTGGGCCTTTACGAGGCGGGGAGCTTCTACACCAACGCCTACGGCGGGGGCGAGCAGTGGGTGATGGGCACCGGCGGGACCTGGTACTACATCCTGCCCAACGGCGGCTTCTACCGGTGGAGCGGGGGCGGCCTGACCGGGACGTTCGTGGCTCAGCTCGACCCCAGCTACAACGCCAATCCCAGCCTGCTGGTCAATGCCCAGCCGGGCCAGGGGCAGGCGAGTGTCAGCGTCAGCGGGTCCACGTTGACCATCACGCCCAACACCGGCTTCACGGGCCTCCTGTACGTGACGGCGATGGTCAGCGACGGCCATCTCAGTGCCAGCCAGACCTTCACAGTCACCGTCACGAGCTGAGGGCGAAGGAGGCCGGCCCCGCCGCCCCGGCGGCAGGCTCGGCCGCGCCCAACCCCTCGACATCCAGCAGACCCCCCGGCCCGGGAGCACTGTCCCGGGCCGGTTCATCTTTGAGGACCTCTGGGTCGCGGGACTGCATCATCGCGGGGTCCGGAATTGCAATCATGACCGACCTCGTCGGGACCCAGCCTTCGCGGGCTGAAGCGGAGCGTTCGGACCCTGGACCCGGGTCGACACTTTCCGGCCAGTGCGGCCTTACGGCATAATGGCCGGGACGGTCAGCGGCTCTCCCGCGGCGGTCCGGAATGTCGGCCTCGCACCCGACAACAGTCGGCAGTCAACCCGATGGTCCTCGACTCGAGCCCCACCCGCGGTACGGTCTCCATGAGTTCCCCCGCCGATCCAATCCCCCAGCAGAGGCACGCAGTCGATCATGACTCACTCGATAAGGATCGCAGTCTACCTCATCGGTGCCCTGCTCTGGGGCGCCGACCCTCGCTTGGCGCGTGCTGCGGATTATGAGTTCTACCATGAGAACGTGATGGGAACATCGCTGGAGCTTCGGGTCCGGGCCGGTGACGAGACGGCGGCCCGCTGGGCCGAGGACCGCGTGCTCCGCGAGGTCGATCGCCAGAGCGCGATCTTCAGCGGCTACGACGCGGCCAGCGAGTTCAGCCGGTGGCAAGCCGCGGTCCAGGAGCCCCGGAGGGTCTCGACCGAACTGTTCGAGGTACTGCGGGCGTCGGATCGCTGGCGGTCGGCCAGCGGCGGGGCGTTCGATCCCCGGGTCGAGGCCTTGACGCGGCTCTGGTCCGGCTGTGCCGGGCAGGACCGGCTGCCGTCGACCGCGGAGTTGACCGCGGCGCGCAGCCTCATGGGCCGGCCCGCCTGGCGGCTGGACCCCGGTCTCCGCACGGTGGAGCGCCTGTCGGATTGCCCCTTGAGCCTCAATGGGATCGCCAAGGGCTTCATCGTCGAACGCGCCTGCGACCTCGCGCTGGATCCGGGCCGCGGGGTCCAGGGCGTGATGCTCAACATCGGTGGCGACCTGCGGGTCCGCGGCGAAATCGACGGCCTGATCGGGATCGCCGCCCCGTGGTCGGATTCCGAGTCGTCCGAGCCGATGGCCATCATCGCGGTCAAGGACCGATCGGTCGCCACCAGCGGGAATTCCCAGCGGGGTTTCCGCATCAACGGCCGATGGTACTCGCATATCTTGGATCCCCGGTCGGGGCGGCCGGTCGAGCCGATCGCCAGCGCCACGGTGATCGCGGAGCGGTCGGTCGATGCCGACGCCTTCGCCAAGGTCTGCAACGTGCTCGATCCCGAAGAGAGCCTGCGGATCGCGCGATCCTTCCCCAATCTCGACTGCCTGATCGTCGCCAGGGACGGGCGGACTGCTCGCAGCGACGGCTGGCATCGCTACGAGCGGCCGCGGCCCGCGCTCCTGGCCTTCGGCGGCACGGGCGGGGTCGGCAGCCCCGCGCCTGGATCGGCGCCGCCGGCCACGGAGGCCCCGTCCGGTGGCGATGTGCCGAAGGGCGCTCCGTCGTGGAACAAGGAGTTCGAGCTGGTCGTCAACTTCGAGATCAATCGTCCCGAAGCCGAGGCGGGCCGTTATCGCCGCCCGTATGTGGCCGTCTGGATCGAGGACAAGGACGGCAACTCGGTCCGGACCCTGGCGCTGTGGGTGTCGATGGGCGGCGCCGGACCGTTCCAGTGGCTCCCCGACCTGAAGCGGTGGTATACCAGCGATGTCGAGCGCAAGCGGCGCGACAAGAAGGACCTGTTCTTCACCATCTCGCGGCCGACCCGTCCGCCCGGCAGGTACAAGGTCATCTGGGACGGCAAGGACGACCATGACAAAGTCCTTCCCGGTGGCGAGTACACCGTCTTCATCGAGGCCGCGCGGGAGCACGGGACATATCAGAGCATTCGCAAGCAAGTGATTCTCTCCGACCAGCCGTTCACCGAGGAACTCAAGGGCAATGTCGAGATCCGATCCGCCTCGATCGAGTATCGTCGCAAGGGTGCGGCGAAGTAGTCAGCCGGGGCTCCATCCCTCGGGACACGCCCGGTCGTGGCGGCGCAGGCTGAACATCCGGTTCGCCAAGCTGATGCTCTGGCTGCACATCTACGTGTCGATGTTCGGGCTGGCGACCGTCCTGTTCTTCAGCGTGACCGGGATCACGCTCAACCACCCGAAGTGGTTCTTCGGCGAATCGGAGCGTCTGACCCAGGCCGAGGGGCAGGTCAACCGGGAGTGGCTCCACGTCCCTGCGCCCGGGGCGAGCTCCGGCGCTGAGTCGGACCCGTCCGGGCAAGTTGCCAAGCTGGAGGTCGTCGAGCACTTGCGCAGGGCCCACGGCGTCCGCGGGGCCCTGGCCGATTTCCGTGTCGACCCCGCCGAGTGCACCGTGAGCTTCAAGGGCCCGGGCTACGCGGCCGACGCCTTCATCGATCGCGACACGGGTCATTACAACCTGACCGAGACCTACCACGGCTTCGTCGCGGTGATCAATGACTTGCACAAGGGCCGCGACACCGGCCCGGTCTGGTCGGTCATCATCGACGTCTCGGCCGTGCTTCTGACGATCATCTCGCTGACCGGGTTGACCTTGCTCTTCTACCTGAAGCTCCGCCGCCGGCCCGGCCTGGTCGTGAGCCTGATCGGCACGATCGTCCTCGTGGCGATCGGCCTGCTCTGGGTGCCGTGAGGGCCGGCGACGCGGTGGCATTGCACCTGGTTGACCGCCGCTGGTATACCGGCGAAGGGATTCCCGCAACGGAGGACCGTGGGATGGAATCACGCTACCAGCCCATTGAACATTACGGCGTCATCGGCAACCTGCGCACGGCTGCGCTGGTGGGGATGGACGGCTCGATCGACTGGCTGTGCCTGCCGTATTTTGATTCCCCCAGCATCTTCGCCGCCGTCCTGGACGATCGCAAGGGCGGGCGGTTCCGGATCGCCCCGGCCGGCGAGGACTTCCGCCGCAAGCAGTTTTACTGGCCAGATACGGCCGTCCTGGTCACGCGGTTCCTGCACGAGGACGGCGTGGGCGAGGTCGAGGATTACATGCCGGTCGCTGGCACGGGCGCGGTGCCGGACGAGCTGATTCGCAGAGTCCGGGTGGTCCGCGGCCAACTGCCGTTTCATCTGGAGTGCCGTCCGGCCTTCGACTACGCCCGCAGTGCTCACGAATGCCAGGTGGACTCTCTCGAGGCCCGATTCGACGGGCCGGGGCTGAGCCTCGGGTTGGCCTCCCCCGTACCGCTCCGGCCCGACGGTACCGGTGTGGTCGCTGATTTCACCCTCGGGGAGGGTGAGAATGCCACGTTCGTCCTGCGCCGCCTGGCTCCCGAGGGCGAACCGGGCCGGTGCCCCGGAGTCGGCGAGGCCGAGGACCTGTTCCGCGACACCGTCGCCTACTGGCGGCGCTGGCTCTCGAGGTGCACGTATACCGGCCGCTGGCGGGAAATGGTCCACCGCTCGGCCCTGACCCTGAAGCTCCTGTCCTTCGAACCGTCGGGGGCCATCGTCGCCGCTCCCACGTGCAGCCTGCCCGAGTCGATCGGCGGCCCGCGCAACTGGGACTATCGCTACACCTGGATCCGCGATGCCGCGTTCACGCTGTACGGCCTGCTCCGCATCGGATTCACGGAGGAAGCGGCTCGCTTCCGCGACTGGCTCGAGCAGCGCTGGCAAGACGCCGACGGCGAAGGGATCGGCCCCTTGCAGCTCATGTACGGCATCGACGGCCGGGTCGACCTGAAGGAGGAGACGCTCGACCACCTGGAGGGCTACCGCGGCTCGCGGCCGGTGCGAATCGGCAACGGAGCGTACCGGCAGCTTCAGTTGGACATCTACGGCGAGTTGATGGACGCCGTCTACCTCCATAACAAGTACGTCGAGCCCATCGGCTACGACGGCTGGGTGCGGCTCCGCCGGCTGGTGGACTGGCTGTGCGACAACTGGAAACGGGAAGACGAGGGCATCTGGGAGGTGCGCGGCGGGCGCCGGCATTTCGTCTATTCGAAGCTGATGTCCTGGGTGGCCCTGGACCGCAGCCTCCGGCTGGCGGACAAGCGCTCCTTCCCCGCGGACCGGGCGCGCTGGCTGAAGGTCCGCGACGAGATCTACGAGGAAGTCATGGCCCGGGGCTGGGACCCGCGCCGCGGCGTGTTCGTCCAGGCATTCGGTTCGGACGCATTGGACGCGTCGAGCCTGCTGATGCCGCTGGTGTTCTTCATGGCCCCCAGCGACCCGCGCATGCTCAGGACCCTGGACGCGATCCGCCGGCCCCTGGCCGCGGGCGGCCTGGCGGCGGACGGTCTGGTCTACCGTTACGATCCCGCAGCCGCCCCGGACGGCCTGGCGGGCCGCGAGGGGACGTTCAACATGTGTTCCTTCTGGCTGGTCGAGGCGCTCACCCGCGCCGGCCGCACCGACCCGGCCCGGCTGGAGGACGCCCGGTTGCTTTTCGAGCAGATGCTCGGCTACGCCAACCACCTCGGCCTGTATGCCGAGCAGACCGGCAACAGTGGCGAGGCCCTGGGAAACTACCCCCAGGCGTTCACCCACCTGGCCTTGATCAGCGCCGCATTCAACCTCGACCGGGCGCTCGGGCCACGCTGAGTTGTCCTGGCCCGAAACGATGCAAGGGTTTCCCCATCCACCATCAAGTCAAGAAACCACAGATGAACACGCAATAACGCAGATAGAGTCGCGCAGGGCTGTGCACTCTTTCTCTCATTCGTGTTCTTCAGTGTTTGTCTGTGGTTCGTTCGCGCGGCCTCGGGCGGGATTCTCCGGGCCCGACCCGTGGCGACCGCGATGACCTCCATCGAGTCATCGCAGCCACCGCGCGGCGTTTTGCCAGGCGATCTTTTCCTTGTCCCCGGGGCTGGCCTCCAGCAGCTCGAGCTTGAGCAAGGCCGGGTCGGGGTAGTTGAAGGCCATCCCCGTGCCGAAGACCAGCCGCTCGGCCCCCAGGTTGGCCACGAGCTGCCGGATTTCGTCGGCCCACACGTTTTCCAGGCGGGAGATCTCGATGAGGTAGTTCGACGGCAAGCCGTTCCCCTTGCGCCCGAGGGCCGTGCTCACGAACTGGAGGCCGTTGAGCAAGACGAACCGCGCCGTCGGGCAGGCCTGAACCAGGGAGACGATCTCCGCGAGCGGGACCTCGGGCACATCCACCAGCCAGCTCCGCTGCCGCACGTCCTCGACTCGGATCGGAATCGAGACGACCATGCCGCGCTCCGTCGCCTGGTGGATCAGGTCCAGGCAGTTCGGGTCGGAGAGGCCGTAATTGTGCCACCTGGGATAGAGTCGCAGGCCGCTCATACCGAACTGGTCGTGGCATGTCTTCAGGTCATCCCGCCAGCCGGTGTAGAACGGATTGATGACCGCGTAGGGGATGAGCCGGTCGCGATGGTGTGCGACTTCGGCCGCAAGGTCTTCGTTCCCCGCCTGGGGATTGCGATAGGTGATCGCGCTGGCGCTGGAGACGACGGCCTTGTCGATCCGCTTCGAGTCCATGAGCCGCAAGAGGTCCGCCGCGGTGTTGTGCCGCAGGCGGCGGAAGGCGAAATGGCCCAGGTAGGCGTTGACGTCGATGATCATGCCTTGCGCCCCTTCAAGATCGCTTCCAGGTTGCCGCCCAGGACTTTTTGCTTGTCCGCCTCGCTCAGTTCGGCGGCACGGATCCGGCCCATGCTCGCGGTCATCGACATGTCGCAGCCGAAGAGGAGCCGGCTCACGCCCAGCGTGCGTGCGGCCAGCTCCACGACGCCGTCATCCGGAACGCTGCCGCTGGTGTCGAGAAAGACGCTGGGCGCATTCCGGAGGGCCTTGATCGTCCACTCCCAGTCGCCGCCGCCGCAGACGTGGGCACAGATGAGCTTGGCCTCGGGGTAGCGGCCGGCCAGCTCGGCGAGGTGCCCGCCGTCGGAGATCCGCGGCTGCTCCGGGGAGACGTAGTGGAAATGCCCCGCGTGGTGCAGGATCGGCACCCCCAGCTCGATCGCCAGCTCGATGAGCGGGAAGACGACCGGTTCGGTACACCGGTATTCATTGTAGAGCTTCACTCCGATGAATCCCTGGTCGCGCACGCAACGGCGGATTTCTTCGACGGCCTCTCGCGTGTAGCCCGGATTGACGTAACAGTAGCCGAGCACGCGGCCTGGGAACCGTTTCATGGCCTCGAGGACCCACCGGTTGCATTCGCGGAACTGCTCGGCCGTGGCCGGTCGCCGGGGCGTGAGGCAGGAGCAGCAGAGCTGGTCGATGCCCAGCCGGTCGGCCGCTGTGATCAACTTCCGGTCATCCTCCTCCCAGGTCCAGCGGCTATGATGCTGAAGATGAGCATGACAGTCGATGACCTTGTTCCGAGGCGGCGGATCGGTGATCCTCCCGGCCGCGGGACAGGGCCGGCTGGTTCCCAGGGCGACCGTGGCGGCAACCGATCGCCCCAGGAACGCCCGGCGGGAGGGGTGCCGCTCCGCGCCCGAGCCGGCCCGAGCGGCATCGCGACGACGATGATCGGACGACAGGCCGCTCATCAGCGGAACTCCTCAGCGTGAGGTTTACCTTTGGGACGACCCCCGAAATCACGTCACATCCCGTCACAGCCTTGCGCCGCTTGAACTTACGGCATAAAACCCGGGGAAAAAAATACGTCACATTACGTCACAGCCTTGCGCCGCTTGGACTTACGGCACGCGACTCCTGTCTGCGGCCTGGGGACCGGGTCCGGAACGCCGCATGCGAGCTTGCACGCGGGGAGGGGGGAGGGGACGCTGCGCACCGAGGCGACCCGGGTCGCCTTGACGTCCGCATCGAATCCCACTGCCGCTCCGCTCCCGGAGGGGGTTTGGGGACGAGACTCTGATGCCCGCAATCATACAGGATCCACGGCCGTGAAGCAGGGTCTCGAGCGCCGCGTTTCCTGGCGAGGCGCAAACCGATCCCCTTGTGGCGAACGACCGGCTGTCTCCGGGAGCTTGAGCAGGAGTGTTCGATGGTAGCGAGCCACGCGATCGACCGCCGTGGAGGGTACTGGATCTCGGCCTGGGTCACGGTCGTGCTGGGTTTGTCGGCGGCGATCACCCTGGGCTTCTGGCTGGTGCGGGCGGTCGGGGAAGAGGACACCGAGGCCCTTGAGTCGCCGCTGATGCTGTCGGTGGCCCACCAACTCTTGGCCGGACCGGGCGAGCTCTATGGTCCCTTCGGCGGCACCAACCCCCTGGTGCTGATCCACGCGCCCTTGTACTACCGGGCTGCGGCGCTCGTGGCCTGGCCGATGGCCGCGGCCGGAGTGGACCCGATCACCGCGGCGCGAGTGGCCGGTCGGTCGATCTCGGTGCTGGGTCTGCTGGCGACGCTGGGCGCCGCGTATCGGCTCGCGCGGCTGGGGGGCGCGCCGCGGCGGGCGGGGTGGTGGGCCGTGCTGCTGATCGCCGCGGCGCCGGTGCTGGCCGGACAGCCGGTGGCCGTGCGGCCGGACATGGCCGGCGTGGCGCTTCAGACCACGGGCGTCCTGCTGGTCCTGGAAGCCCTGCACGCCCGGGGATCCCAGGGTCCGGGGCTGGTCGCGGCCTACGTGGCCTTCGGACTGGCGGTGTGCGTCAAGCAGCACTTGGTGATGCCCGCGACGATCAGTACGTGCCTGCTGGTCGTGGGCGGGTGGCGGGGGCGGGTGCCGCGGAAGGCGATCGGGTGCGGTCTCCTGGCGGGCGCGGTCGTCGTGACGGTGGTGTACGGGCTGGAGGGACTGGTGACCGGAGGCCGGATCTGGCAGGCGGCGTTCTGGGCGGCGGGCACGGTCGGGCTCGTCCACCCGGCCGATTGGGACCACGTCGCCGTGACCTGGATTGGGATCATCCACATGACCGCCGGCTTGATCCTGCTGTGGCTGGCCGCCGGCCTCAGCGTGGTCGGGGCGCGCCCCGGCATCGCCCCGAAGGCTGTCGCCATCGCCGGCACCGGCTGGGTTGGCCTCATCCTGGTGCTGCTGGCGCTGCGCCGCGTCCAGCCCAACCCGAACCTTTCCGCCTTGATCGTGGTCGGGACGACCGGAGCCATGACCGTGTTGACTCCGATTTGTGCGGTGATCGCTCGCTCATCGTTCCTGGGGAGTCGGATCGACGCGGGGTTCTGGATCTACCTGGCCGGGGAAGTCGCGCTGTCCTCGGTCTTGTTCCGGATGAGCAGCGGGGCCTGGTCCAATTATGCGATTCAAGCCATCGTCTTCGGCTCCGTCGTGACGGCCCGGGCCGTGGCCCGCGCCGCGGACGACGTCTCCTCCTGGCGGGTCCTGATGCCGGTCGCCCTGGCCGCGTGGGGCGTGCTGGCCTGCGCTGTCAACGACCTGGCCAACGTCGTCATGCGGACGCTTGCCGATCGCGCGGCGGTGGAGGCGATCGTCACCCACGTCGGGCAGCCCCGCTCCGCCGTCTTCTTCTCGGACCGCCCAGGGTTCAACCGGCTGGGCGGGCGGACCGAGCTGGTCTACGACGACTGGCTCTATCCCGTCTTCGAGCGGCTCGGGCAGGCCGAGCCGCGGTCGCGCTGGCTGGCTGCCGCGCTGGCTTCTGGACCGGTGCGGGTCGTCGTCAAGACCTCCCCGACGGCCCGGATCGAGGGCGTCGAGCCGAGCCTGTATGTCCTCGGATATCGGCGCGATGCTCGGGCCGGCCCCTTCTATGTCTGGACGCGGTGACCGCCGTCGCCAGGAGTGTGCTTCGGAATCGTCCCGAGGTGGCGCGCTGGCTCTCGGCTGTCTCGCCCCGATCCCTTTCGCTGGGATTCTCAGGGTGTTACACTCGTAAGGACCCGACGAACCAATTCGCTCACGCTCCGGATCGGCTCGCCCCGCGTGCCGCGCGGGGGCAGCCGGAGGTGACTCAACCGTGAACGGCCTGAATCGACGATTCGCTCGGCTGTGGGTGGCGGGCCTGGTCCTGGTCCTGGCGGCGGTTCCCCCGGCCCGGGCCCAGCTCACCCAGTCGGAAGAAGAACGGTTGCAGATCCTGACCGAGCCCGAGGCCTTGAAGAAGAAGCTGGAGAAGGACCGGACCCGCCCGCCGTTCGAATTCTTCCGCTCGCAGGTGGCCCCGTTCGACGTCCTCCCCTACATCAAGGCGAACCATTGGACCACACTCACCCTGGAGATGCGGGCCAACGACGACGACTACGAGGGCTTCTTGCAGACCAGCGGCGTGATGCTCCTGACCAAACCGGGCTCGGATCCCTATCAGGAAGTCCTCTATCGCCGCGAGGCGCGACTGAAGAAGGAGCAGCGGGCGCGATTGGTCCAGCAGGTGCTTCTGACCCGGATCCCCAAGGAGTGGATGCTGGACATGGTCCGGCCGGGTGCCTTGCGCCCCGATGCCAGCTGGTCGGCGGCGCTGACGGTGCTCGAGCCGCACCAGATGTTGGTCCTGGTCCTCAGCAAGGAAGCCACCAACCAGTTCTCGGCCTGGAACCGGATGGAGGCGATGATCCCGACAGGGGCCGAGCGGGACAACAGCCGGGACCTTGATCGGCTGCGCTACTACCGGCTGGTCTTGCCCATGGAGCCGGATAAGCTGCCGCTGTCCAACCACCCCCTGACCTGGAGCACGATCAGCCACGTGATCTGGGACGGTCTCCCGCCCGATATGCTGTCGCTCTTTCAGCAGCAGGCCCTGCTGGACTGGCTGCACTGGGGGGGCCAGTTGATCTTCACCGGCGGCGCCGGGCAGGCCTACCCGCTGTATCGCGAGAGCTTCCTGGGCCCGTACCTGCCGGCGGAGGCGACCGGCGAGACCGTGAGCCTCCAGGCAGCGGACTTGCAGCCGCTCTCCCAATCGTATCCGCCTCCGACGGCGCCCCTGACGATCGTGCCGGACGGCCAGAACGGCCGGGCGAGCGACTTCAGTCAACGCTTCGGGCGGATCTATCAGCCGCCGGCCCCGATTCCGCTGGCGACCGGCAAGCCGGTCTATCTGTCGGTCCTCCGCCCGGCGCCGGGGTCGTCGACCATTCCGCTGGGTGAGGCCAGCCCGCATCTGCTGGCCGTGGAGCGCCGCGTGGGCCGGGGCCGGATCACCATGCTGACGCTGAACCCGACCGAGCCGGCACTGTCGAGCTGGCCGGGCCTCGATACGATGATCCGCCGGGTGGTCCTCCGCCGGCCCGAGGAGCCGGTCGTGGGCGCGGCCGGGTTCGATGGCTTCAGCTATTCGCCGCCCCGCCGCAACCGGCTCCCCGGGCTGGATCTGACCTGGTATCGGATCACCAGCCGCGACGCCCGTCCCGAGGAGGACGCTGCCCCGAAGAAGCCCGAGCCACCGAAGTCGTCAGCCGAACGGTTTTCGCGCACGACTGCCGCCGAGGAGAAGTTCGACGAGCCCGAGGACGTGCTGGCCCAGTTGCCGGGCGTCTCCGACTGGCGCGACACGATGCGGTTCCCCACCCTCGCCCGCGACCTGCTGGACGAGGCTTCCGGCATCACGATCCCCAGCTCGACCTTCGTGATCAAGGTGATCCTCGCCTATCTGATCGCGATCGTGCCCCTGAACTGGCTGGTCTGCCGCGTCCTCCTCAATCGTCGCGAATGGGCGTGGCTGGTCGTGCCGCTGGTCGCCCTGGGTTTCGCCATCGGCGTGCAGCGGGTCGCGGCCTACGACCTGGGATTCGATTCGGCCTGCGACGAGATCGATCTGCTGGAAGTCCAGGGGGAATATCCCCGGGCCCACCTCAGCCGGTTCGCCTCGCTGTACACCTCCGGCCGCGGCAGCTACGCCATCTCCTATCCGCACAACCCGACGGCCCTGGCCCTGCCGCTGGATAGCGGTCGATCGATCCGCGGCGAGGATGTGACGACCTCGCTCTGGCAATCCAACCCGGTGCCGGCGCTGCTGGGCTTGTCGGTCCAGCCCCGCAGCCTGTCGTTCTTCCGCGCCGAGGAGATGGCGACGCTGGCCGGCAGCATCAAGATCGAAGGAGACGGCTCGAACCGGCGGTTGGTCAACGACAGCGAGCTCGAGCTGCGGGACGCGACCCTCGTCGACCTCTCCGGTCCGAACCAGCGGACGGAGCACGCGCTGGGGACCATCGCCGCAAAGACCAGCGTGGCCATCGCCGCGGAGCGATCCGCGCCGGCCGCCGGGCCATTCGCCTTCGAGCCGGGCCCCGACCCGAACCCGGTTTTGCACGCCCTGCGGACGACCTGGGAACCGCGCGAGGAGAACCGCGGCGAGCTCCGCCTGGTCGCCTGGGTCGCCCGGACCATGCCCGGCCAGGTGATCGAGCCGCCGGTCGACCGCCACCGCGGGTTCACGGCCGTGATCGTCCACCTCCGCAGCGGCCCGCCGCCGAGCCCCGATGGCCCGCGGTACAACCTCCTGGCCCTGGGCCCCGAGAAGCTCCCGGCCGTCGATCCCCGCAACCCCGTGGAGCTGGGGACACCGACCCTCTTCCCCCGGCGCGGCGCCGGCATGGTGCCCCGCCGACCACCCGCGGCCCTCAAGAAGGCCCGGCCCGCGATGCCACCCAGGGGCCCCCGCCCCTGACTCCGATCCGCCTGCGACCGGCCCAGACCCTGCGACCGAAAGGAAAGGCAGAAGGACGACCCATGATCGAGGTGATCCACTTTACCAAGCATTACGGCGACTTCGTCGCCGTCGAGGACCTGAGCTTCTCGATCGGCAAGGGCGAAACCTTCGGTTTCATCGGGCCCAATGGCGCGGGCAAGAGCACCACCATCCGGTTCCTGGCGACCCTGCTGCGGCCGACGGCCGGCGAAGGGCGCGTCGCGGGCTACTCGGTCACCGCCGAGCCGATGTCGGTGCGGCGGGTCATCGGCTTCATGCCCGACGACTTTGGCGTCTACGACGGCATGAAGGTCTGGGAGTTCCTCGACTTCTTCGCCGTCGCCTACGAGATCCCCCGCTCTTATCGCAAGAAGATCATCGGCGAAGTCCTCGACCTGCTCGACCTGACCCACAAGCGGGACGACTACGTCAACGGGCTCTCCAAGGGGATGAAGCAGCGGCTCTGCCTGGCCAAGACCCTGGTCCACGACCCCCCGGTGCTCATCCTGGACGAGCCGGCCTCGGGCCTGGACCCCAGGGCCCGGCTCGAGATGAAGGCCCTGCTCAATGAACTGCGCCAGATGGGCAAGACGATCCTGATCTCCAGCCATATCCTCTCGGAGCTGTCCGACTTCTGCACCTCGATCGGCATCATCGAGCGCGGCAAGCTTCTGGCCGCCGGCAGCATTGTCGACATCCAGCAGCAGATCCGCTCGCACCGCGTGTTGAAGGTCCGCGTCCTGGATGAGTCTACCGAGAAAGCCGCCGAGCTCCTCCGCCAGGACCAGGCGATCCGGCTGGTCGAGACCTACGACCATACGCTCAACGCCGAGTTCGAAGGGCAGGACCAGGATATGGCCCGGCTGCTCGACCGGCTCATCCAAAACGGCATCGTCGTGCAGTCCTTCGCCGAGGAGCCGCTCTCGCTCGAAGATGTCTTCATGATGATCACGAAGGGGATTGTGAGCTAAACCCTCGGTTTTTCAGTCTTCGGTGGCTATTGGGAGACTTCTCGGTGATCACCACCATGACCACGTTCGTGCGAACGTGGTTCGGACGGGGCCAGCGGCCCTCCAACCTCGCACGTCAGTGCGATCCGCTGGCGGAGTCGGGCTGACGCCCGAGATTGGAGGACCTTCGTCCCGTCCGAACCAAGCACTCACCTGCGGTGGTCCTGGGCGTTCGGCGGGGTCTGGAGGCCCGCGCTGAACCGGCGGACGGAGCACTGGAGCGCAGCGACCCATGATTCTCCGCGACAATCCCGTGTTGACCCGCGAGCTGCTGGTGACCCTACGGTCGCCGCGCGCGTTCATCCTGCAACTGCTTTACGTCTCGGCCCTGGGGGCGCTGGTGTACTTCTACTGGCCGGCCGAGGAGGGCCGGCGGCAGGTCAGCTCGGGGGTGGCGCGCCGGCTCTTCGATATTTTCTTCCTCGGGCAGTTCTTCCTGGTGGCGCTGATGGCGCCGACGTTCGCCGCGGGGAGCATCACGGGTGAGAAGGAGCGAAAGACCTACGAGCTGCTGCTGGCCAGCCCGCTGCGGCCGGGTACGATCCTCGTCGGCAAGCTGCTGAGCTCGCTGAGCTACCTGGTGATCCTGATCGTCTCCAGCTTGCCGCTGATGATCCTCTGCTACCTGCTGGGCGGGTTGCTCCTCTCGGAGATCACCCGCGGCTACCTGGTCTTGATCCTGGCGGCCGGGACGTTCGGCCTGCTGAGCGTCGCCTGCTCGAGCTATTTCGGCCGCACCAGCTCGGCCCTGGTGGTGAGCTACCTGGTGATCCTGCCGCTGGCGGTGGCCTGCGTGGTGCTGACGCGAACGGACAACGTCCAGGCGCGCGACTTCGTCTCGATCGCCGTGCTGCCGCCCTGGTGCCTGGCCACCTGGACGGTGCTGGGCATCCTGATCAATCGACGGTTGCTCCGGCCGCCCGACGTCGGCAGCGAGGGCAAGGACGTCATCGACGAGGAGGAGGAGATGAAGTACGCGATCGGGGTGGTGATCGATCGCGAGCTGTTCCCCGACAAGCTGTTCGCGCCGGCCAAGCGGACCGACTTGATGCCCGACGGCACCAACCCGGTCCTGGACAAGGAGCTGCGGAGCGAGATCTTCAGCCAGGGGACCTTGATGCTGCGGGTGGTGATCCAGGTCAGCATGCTGCTGTCGATCCCCTTGATGGCGGCCCTGCTGTTCCTCCGCTCGGACCTGGCGGCCTACTATGTCGCCTATGTGCTGACGTTCAACCTGCTCGTCGGACCGGTCTTCTCGGCGGGGAGCATCACCCAGGAGCGGGAGCGGCAGACCCTGAGCCTGCTGCTGACGACCCTGCTCCGGCCGGGCAAGATCGTGCTGGCCAAGCTGATGGCCGCCCTGCGGGTCTCTACTGTCCTGACCTTTCTTCTGACCGAGCAGATCCTTCTGGCCTACATCCTGCTCCCCGAGCTGCGGAACCGCTTCTTCACCCTGATCATCTTCCTGGCGATCATTGCCGTCACCTGCCTGGCGACCTCGACCATCGGCCTGATGTGCTCGTCGTTGGCCCGGCGGACGTCCGTGGCGATGGTCCTGACCTATCTGACTTTGCTGGTCCTTTTTGTGCTGCCCCTGGGGTTGGGGTGGTATCTCGAACGGATCGAGTCGTTCAGCCGGGCGTCGTTAGCCGGCCTGTCGGTCACCAGCCCGTTCTCGGCCGCGCTCAGCGTGCCGATGCACACCGGCCGGAACGAAGCCTGGGCCAGCCAGCCGCTGAACGTCCGGGACGAGGTCTGGGTGCCGATCACACCGAAGCTCCAGATGCCGGTCTGGGCGATCTTCCTCTGCATCTACCCGCCCTTGAGCCTCGTCTGCTTCTGGATCACCTACCTGGCCTTCCGATGGCGATGGTGGCGTGCCGGCGGGCTGGGGTAGGTCGCTCGCTCGCTCGATTGAGGGCTGCTGAAAATGGCTGAGTCGCGTGCCACGATCCTGGAGCGGTTGCGCCAGAAGGCCGCCGCGGGCCTGCCGATCCTCGGCGGCGGTGCCGGGACCGGGATCAGCGCCAAGTGCGAAGAGGCCGGCGGGATCGACCTGATCGTCATCTACAACTCGGG
>JAJPJC010000004.1 GCA_021324445.1 Isosphaeraceae bacterium | reverse complement strand
GGAACTCGGTCAGCTCCGGCAGCGGTTCTGTGGGAGCATGAGGTAGACGATTGGTGGTCTTCATACCCCTATTATACGCCCGAACACCCCAAATGACAAAGTCGTATTAAGAAGGGCATCTCGCTCCTGAGTCAGCCTCCTGCGGTGCGCGGTCGAGGCCGCCTTCTGGATATCGTTGGCCAACTGGTCGATGCGGCAGGCCAGCTTACCCTGGAGGGGGATGACGTACTCGGTCCGCATGCGAGAGAGCGTGCCCTCGTGGTAGCGGTGCAGGTAGACGAGGCACTGGAAGGCCCGCTGCTTGCCGCTGGAGAACATCCAGTAGATCGGCCTCCGCTTGTAGGTCTGGAGGTGGTGCTTGTAGAAGCCCGTGGCGAGGTAGCGGCGGATCGTGTCTCGGGGCTGTTCCCCTCGGGACGGGCCAAGGCTCTCGGAGACGAACTTCAGGTTCTCCTCCAAGTGCACCCTGGGCCAGGCCACGCCGAGGAACTCGACGAAGCGGTGGGTGGCGTCGTCGGCGAACCAGTCGGAGTCCATGACCGGGACGATGCCATCCGGGTCGGCGGGGAAGGTGCCGTACTGGCCGGGGTCGAAACCGACATTTCCGCCGTGGGCGTAGATGAGGCCCGGCTTGTCCAAGCTATAGCGACCCATCATACAGGCGACGGCGTAGGAGATCAGCCGCTTGATATCCTCCTGCCGATTGGGGCGATAGAGGGTGATCTGGTCGTCAGACACCTCGGGAGAGAGTTCGGCGTGAAGGCCATAAGCGTGAATGAAAGTGCGGTTGTTCTCCTCTTCCAGTTCCTTCATGCGCTGTAGTCGAGCAGAGCATTCACTCTCAACAGCGTGCTGCGAGTTCTCTAACCGTGTGGCATCATCTCCGAGAACAGGCAAAGTTTGAAAATCCGGTGAAACCTCGAACGAATCCCAGTCCTGACGAGCTAAAGATACGAGGCCCTTGGCTGCTTCTAAATCTGAGACGTTATTTGCGATAGGGACTTGTGCGATATGCCCGACAGAAAAGTGAGTCCCTGATGACGAAATCCTCAAAAGCTCCCAAACCGGCTTGGAATTTAGGGCGGCCAGAAGAAGCAGCGGATCGTCCGAGGGCACAAGTGGCCCAGTATCCATTGGAATGCATCCCGACGGAACAAGCCTGGCTCCGAATGCGGCCATCGACACGTCCGACCACGTTACACCCGGTTTGAAGAAGCAGTCCTTCGCCTTCATGCTGTAGCCCGGGATGATTCCGGCCTCGAAATCTTGTCGCATCAACCTACCGTCGTCCTCGTAGTTCAATACGTCGAGTACGTTGCCGTACCATCGCCGGAATTCACCACCCTTCGTTACCGGGAACCAAGTGGCTCCGCCTGCCCAAGATATCCTCGACCAGCTAACCTCCCACCACCGACGTATGTACTTGTCATTATTGCCGGTGCTCAGGCCCTTCCTGGCACGGTCCCCAGTCGCAGGAAAAGTTGAGAAGGTCGATCGAATCGCCTCGGAAACCCAATACGCCACTGGCGAACCGGGTATTCTTTGCAAATCGGCATTGCTTACGATATGTTGCTGTGTGCGCCTTACAAAATGGTTCTCCAGTACCTCGTTGGTGTTAACAGTCGTGCCCTTACTGAACAGCCGCAAATACGTAGCTCTGTGCCCCTGTATAATCCGATTTCGCAAGATGAAGGTGCAACTCAAAAAGTCGGTGCCAAAAACACCTCGTCCATTGTGGTTAAGCGTCTCGATGGTTTGATGCCGTAGGATGGACTTTCGGAGGTTTTCGTAGGAAGACAGGAACAGCCAATTTGCGATTGTAATCATCCCAACGAATCCGTCTGGCACACTGAACATCGTGTTTCTCTGGATGAAGCAGGCGTACAGATCAGCATTCAGGTCTTTATATGATTTTATAGTGAATGATTTGAGGCGGGGATTGTAATACTTGCTGCCCATGTACGGTGGATTTGCAACCACGCAGTCGTACCGAGCGGCGAGCATTCGGGCCTGCTCGATGACCGGCAGGAACTTCACGGCCGTCTGGCTGGCGATCTCGCTCGTCTGCCCGGTGACTTCCCGGCAGCGCTGCTCGATCTGGGACAATCGTGCGGCCAGGGCCGGGGGCACCTGAATGAGTGCTCCGAACGTCTTGGCGTGCTCGAACAGTCCGATGAGGGCCTTCACATCGGACACGGCAACGGTCGGCGAAGCAGTCGCCGTGGAGGTCGCTCGGGTGAAGAGATCGTCGTGGGTCTCGAACAGCAGGCCCGGAGGCGGCGTCTCCTTCGAGAGCGAGACGTTCAGGGCCGCCGCAATGTCATCGGCATCCATCCCGTCCGTCTGGACCAACGCCCGAACGTGGGGCTGAATCCCCTGGTCGAAGATCCGACGATCATCCGCCCGTGCCTTCATCATCAGAGCGAACGCCGCAAGCTGGGCGGCCCGGTCGTCGATCTCCAGCCCGAAGAGGTTCTTGCCCAGGATCAGCCGGGGGATGTCCTTGGCCCGGTAGCCCCTCTCCTGGTAGATCGCCTTGAAGAGATCGTACGCCTCCACCAGGATGTGGGCCGAGCCGCACGCCGGGTCGAGGAATGTGATCGCCTCGGGGTCCAGGCTGGTCGGCGTGATCGCACGCAGTTGCTCCTGGACTTCGGGCGTCTGCTCGGCGGGCTCGATGTAGTACTTCATCTGGGCCTTGAGCGGCGACTGCGGGTAGGTCGCCAGCCAGAGCCGCCCCAGCGTGTTCTGGACGAGGTAGCGGACGATCCACTTGGGCGTGAACCGCTGGGTGGCCGCCGGGATGTCGGCACTGGCGACCACCGAGCCGATCACCGCCTCGTACCGCTCGGAGATGTACGCCTCATAGAGCCAGCCGATAATCTCGACCTCCTGCCAGTCCTCCTCGTCGATGCCCGAGACGAGCTTGCGGACGATAGAGTCGGAGTGGAGCAGGCTCTCGGGCAGGACCAGTTCCGTCTCGTCGCCGATCCGTTCGAACAGGAACGGCATGGCCGAATGCAAGGCATTGCACTGGGCCACCAGGAGCATCCGGTAAAGCTCGGCCTCCTTCGTCCCGTCGAGCTTCAGTTCGACCACCCGGTCCCGGTTCAGGCCAGGTAGTTCGACGTGCTCGGCATGCTCCATGACTTCCGGCATCGCCTTGTCCGGATCGGGATTGCTGAGGACCCGGTAGCCGTGGTCCAGGTAGCCGTGCAACTCCATGTACCGGATGGCGACGAGGCGGTTGAACCACGTATAGGCCAGGGCTTCCATCGTTGGCTCGTAGCCATCCCGCTCGACCCGCTCTTGGAGTGCCTTCCGCTTGTCGGCGACCTCCCTCGGGAAGGCCCGCCCGGCGATGATGGCCACGTCCCCCTTCACCGTGACCGGCTCGATCCGGCCAGCGGCCAGGCCGTAGAAGGCGGAACGGTCCTTGACCGCCTGGATGAAGTCCCGGCGGGCCTGGGGGGCGTAGTTCTTGATCTTCGTGCGGTTCATGAGCGGTCTCGGCGGCTCTCAACGGATCTCGACCCGTTCTTCGTTTTCGATGGCCTGGTCAAGCTCCATCCGCAGCCTATCCAGGAAGCCATTCACATCGTCCTTGGTCTCCAGGTACGGCGACTGCACCAGCTTGGCGGGCTCCACGACCCGCTTCTTCTTGAGCGCCACCTTGGCGGTCGCCTTCCCCGCTCCGGTGCCCGTCGTCGTCTCCGACGCCCGCCGCACGAACGCCTCGATCCGGGCGGTGGCGGCGTCGGACTCCTTCAGGGCCTCGGCCTCGGCCTGCGTGATATGGGCCAGGCTCTCGTCGGCCTGGACTCGGGCCTTCAGCGCCTCCAACGGCCCGAGGCACGCCGATCGCAGCCCGCCGTCTCCCCCTGCCGCCTCGATGTCCTTCGTCAGGGCGGCGATGTGGGCGTCGATCTTCTCAACCGCCTGGTGGCGGCGGGCGGCGACCAGCGCCGTGTTCGCCGTCCCGACGGCCGTGATGAGGCCATCCACCTCCTTGATCAGGCCGTAGGGGCTGGCGGCGGCGAGGATCTCGTTCATCCGCTTGAGGGCCGGTCCCGCCTGGGCGTCCCTTTCGAGTTCGAGCCGGTTGAGCCCGAACCGCTCGTACGCCTTGCGGAGCTTCTCCCAGGCCGGCTTCTGATACTCGTAGAAGTGCTCCAGGTCGTGGAAGGCATCCGCCAGGTCGAGCAAGTCGGCTCGCTGGGCGTTGAACTGCTCGATGAACTTGTAGCTGGTGTCGCAGGCCAGCAGCTTCTTGACCCGCAGCAGTCCGTCGGCGATCTCGTCCTGGCCGGGGTAATTCCCCGTATCGGCCAGCGGCTTGTAGGCGTTCAGGGCCGCCTGCCAGCCCTTGAGCTTGTCCTGCAAGAAGGCGAACAGGGGGTCCTCGCCATCCGGCCCCATCTCGTGGAACAGTTCCTTGCCCAGGCCGCGGGCGGCCTGGATCGCCTTCGGGTCGGTCGTCTGCCGCTTCTGGATCGTGATCTTGCGGCGGCTGGCTGGGGTCGTGAGCGCCTTGTACGTCTTGTCGGTGTTGTCGATCGGCAGCAAGGCCCCGTCCATCATCAGGCTGACCTCGCCGAGCACGAGCAGCCGGGCCACCAGGAGGAGCACCTCGTCATCGGGCCAGCCGTAGGGCCGGAGCGAGTACCGCTTCTCGATCATGTCATGCAGGACGATCTGCTTGTTCGACGAGGCCATCAGGCCGATGGTGTTCCGCACGTCGTCGATCGCCTGCTTGTTCCCCTCCTCCAGGTCGAGGGCGAGCGTCTGCTGGGCGATGTCGTTCGACCGGAGGATGGCCTGGATCTCCTTGGCCGGGTCGGGGTTGAGATGCTTGAGATACCCCATCTTGGTGAACGTATTTGTGACGAGGTACTCCAGGGCCTCGTCCAGGGCCGACAGCGGGCTCGTCGCCTTGAGCTTGAGCGGCTGGCCTGCGGCGTAGTAGTCCGCCTCGGCGAGCATCTGACCCAGCAGGGTGACGAGCCGAGAACGGCGCTCCTGGTTGTCCTCGGAGAATCCCCGCAGGATGCGCTTCGATGTCTCGTGGAGCGTGCCGTCGTTCTTGTGGCGAACATATTTCTCGGTCTGGAGGTAGGTGCGAAGCTCCCGGCCCAGGATCTCGTCGTTCCCCAGCCGGATCAGGACATGGCCCCCCTCGGTGCTACTCTCCAGCAGGCACCGGGCGTTCTCGTACAATTCGTAGTCGTCGTTCAGCGGCGTGACGACCGACACCAGCAAGGCCCCATCGACCCGATTGCCGACCGGATGCAGGTCGCACAGCCGGTTGAACGTGAAGTCCATCTTGTTGACGGGATAGCGGTACTTCCGCAGGTCCCGGAGCACGTCGCTGAAGATCAATTCGCCGAGCAGCTTGGCCTCCTCACCGCTGCCGATCTCGACGGCCTTGATCTCCCGGTTGATGTCCCGCTCCTCGTTGGTCAGGAAGAAGTAAACGTCGCCATTGCGGCCGATGAGCGTCTCCTTCTCCAGCCGTCCGAGGCTCTCCTCAATCTTCCTTCGCAGGGCGAGCCGATCGGCGTCGATCTCCTCCATGCAGAGCGTCACGAGGTTATTGACGTTCCCCTTGATCTCCTCCACGTAGCGGATCAGGAAGAGGACCCGGAGCAGCCGGACATCGAAGTCCTCCAAGCTGGGGTTGTCCTTCGCCTGGTCGATCGTCTTCTTGACCGCCGTGTCGAGGAAGCTCTCGATCGACGGGTAGAAGCGGTCGAGCGGCACCAGGATGCCGATCTCCTGGAGGGCGACTTGCTTGGCCGCCGACTGGAAGGCGTCGAGGATCGACCGCTCGCCACGAGAGAGGTGCAGCCCGGTCGCCCCGGCCCGGCGGATCGCCTCGAAGACCTTCTGGATGAGTTGGAACTGGTACGGGGCGAACGGATAGTTCTTGAGGAAGTCGTCGCCATCCTTGAAGTTCTTGAGGGTCATCCCGCAATCTTTGAACGTCAACTGGCTCTTGACGATGTCCCCCTTCTTCCCGAACAGGGCGACGAGTTCGTCCTTCACGTCGTCCCGTTTTTCGAGGAGGCGGCACTGGATGACCTCATCGACGTTGGCGCTCGACAGCGACAGCCGGGTCTTGAACCGGCCCTGGATCTTCGAGAAGTCGTTGGCCTTGGACAGCTTCATCTCGCCCAGAACGGCATCGATGTCCTCCTGCGAGGTCACGACGACCCAGGCCCGCCCCTTGCAGATCGTCCCGAGATCCTCGGTGATCGTCTGGAGGTTGAGCATCAGGTGGGTGTCGGTGCCGATGAACTGGCCGACTTCATCGACCAGGAAGATCAGCCGGTGATCTTCCCCCTTCGAGTCCAGGTACTCTTTGGTCCACTTGCAATAGTTCTCGATCGTCAGGGCGAAGCTCCCCTCGGCCCCGTCGATCCACTTCTGGGCGGACTCCCCGCTCATGCCGAGGGTGGTCGAGAGGGCCTCGGCCATCTGGTCCTGGTAGAAGTGATAGGCGTCCCGCTCGGCGGTCCATTCGTTCCCGGTGGCCGCCTTGAAGGCGGCCCGGAACTCTTCGAGCTTCCCCTTCTTCTCCAGGTGGCGCTCCAGGTGGGCGATCTGCGGGTGGTCGCCGCAATAGCCCTGCATCTGGTTGAGAACCTTGAGGAAGACGGCCAGGATGGCGTCCCGGCCCGAGCGGTGGTCGGCCTTGCTGTCGATGTTGAACAGGATGACGTCGGCGTGCGCGGCGACGGCCCGCTTGACGTCCCCGAACAGCATGGCGTCCTTGATCTTGGCCTCGAAGAACTCGACTGCCCGCCGGCTTTGGCCCTTGTAGGTGTGTATGTCGTTGCGGAGCAGATAAGAAAGAACCTTCAGAAAGTGCGATTTACCGGAGCCGAAGTAACCAGAAATCCAAACGCCCATCTTACCGCCCGGATCGGGGTT
>JAJPJC010000535.1 GCA_021324445.1 Isosphaeraceae bacterium | reverse complement strand
TAGAATCGGCGTTACCGTCTGCGGAAGCAGGATTTAGGGGCCGATCCTACCATTTTATCATGCGCCTTCGTCCGCTTCATCTGACACTTGTCCTTGAATTGTTTCACAGCCGCTGGGAATTGCACCCCACTTCCTGCCCCTTCCATCACGATCGGTTCCCCAAGCATAACCCGCAGTCTTTCTGAAGCCACCGGAATACTCAAATCCCCAAAACACCCTAGACTTACAGGATTGCTTAAGTTCCCAGAGCCAGCGATCCGATAGAGGGTGGTATCGAAGCGACGGCGGCGAAGAGACTACCGGATCGCGCGGGCGAGGTGGGAGTTGCCTTGGGCTCTCCCCGTGTCGGACCGGCCTTCTCGGCTGGGGTGCGCGCCGGTGGTGGTGCCTCGGAGGAGGCCGCGGTTCGGTGGGCAGGTGGGGACTTTGCCGCGCGCTGGCCGAGCTTGCGGATCCGTGAAGGGTGAGCGACCGATGAGATCGAGTCCCTAAGTCCTGGATTCCTTGGTTCTTCGAGGCTGTGTCGAAGGGCAAGGCGGGAATAGGGAGGCCGATGCGGACAGGATCCGGACGTCGGGCAAGGGCCTGCACCAGGCAACCGAGGACTCAAGGACTCACGGACTCAAGGACTCCACGACGAATCATTGAGGATCTTCATGGCCCGTATTCGCCGACACCGCCGTGACACGGTGCAGAGTCCCCTGGAGACCTACCTCCGGGAGATCAACGAGATGGCTCTGTTGACCGCGGACGAGGAGAAGGAGCTGGCCCACCGCATCGCGCGGGGCGACAAGCTGGCGCGCGACCGGATGGTCCGGGCCAACCTCCGCCTGGTCGTCAACATTGCGCGCGGGTATATCGGCAAGGGGCTTTCGCTCCAGGACTTGATCGAGGAGGGGAACCTCGGGCTGCTGCGGGCGGTTCAGGGGTTCGACCCGGCCGTGGGGACGCGGTTTTCCACCTACGCGAGTTACTGGATCAAGCAGTCGATCAAGCGCGCGCTGGTCAACACGGCCAAGCCGATCCGCATCCCGGCGTACATGGTGGAGCTGCTGTTCAAATGGCGGCGGATGGCGGCCGACCTCCAGGAGACGATGGGCCGACCCGCCAGCATCGAAGAGATCGCCAAGGCGCTGAAACTCCCCAAGAAGAAGCTGGCGATCGTCAAGAAGGCGATCAAGGTGTATAACCTCGTGCCCCAGACCGATCAGCCGGAGAACGGCTGGAGCCTCGGCGAGATGCTCATGGACGAGCGGACCCGCACTCCGGACGTCGCCATGGTCGAGGCCGACAACCTCCGATTAGTCCTGGACCGGCTCGATGAGATGGACAAGCGCGAGGCAACCGTGCTGCGGATGCGGTTTGGCCTCAACGACTCACCCCCCAAGACGCTCAAGGAGATCGGCGAGTCGCTCGGCCTGACCCGCGAACGGGTCCGCCAGATCGAGAACGAGGCGCTGGGGAAGCTCTCGGCGTCGTTGCAGGCGGATTGAGTCAACCCGAGGGACGCTTGCAGGCCGGTCCCAGCCGGCGGAGGGACCGGGCGAGGCGGCGCCGCAGGCGGCAAGCGAGCACGCCCGCGCCGCAGGTCAGGAGCGTGATCAGGGTGGTCGGCTCGGGGACCGAGGTCGGCAGTCGTCGGTTGAGGGCCCGGAGGTTGGTCAGCGGCCGTTCGCCCGAAAAATTGCTGGTGAACTCGCCGTTGAAGGTGCTGTTGGCCTGGGGGATGATGCGGAGATAGGCCTGGGACCCGAACGCGTGCGCCAGCTCGCCGCCGGTGATCTCCATGTTCAGGTCGAACACGTCGGGGTGCTTGGCCGCGGAGGCATCCTGGGCCCCCGCCCCAAAGGCCGTCGGCTTCCCCTCCAGGAGCAGGCCCCGGTAGGTCTGGTCGCCGATGACCACCGTGCCGCGGATCTCGAACCGGTTCGCCGGGCTCTCCACCAGCCGTCCCTGCCGGTCCAGCTTCATCCGGAGCGATTGGGTGAGCGTGCCGTCCCGGTCGGGCTGCATCTGGACCAGGTCCTTGACCGACGGACCCAGCGAGATCAAGTGAGGCGCGTTGACCAGCGCGAAGGTCCCGGTCTGCGTGGCCGGGTCGTAGGTGTAGGTCTGCGATCCCACGACGTCGCCGGCGATGTCCGGAAACGCGCGGCCGGCGCCGGCGCGGATCAGGTCGGCGCGGGCCGGCAGCCCCAGGCTGCTGAGCAGGAAGACCGGCACGACGAGGCACACCCGGGCCAGGTGGCTGCACATCCGTTGCATGAAACCATCCCCTCGCCCGCTCGGTGCGGCAAGCAGGAATGCCTGCCCCACGCAGTCGGACGACTCGAGAGATCGGCTCGGTGAGGCTTGGGCGGCAATCGAGGTGATGAGTCAGAGGTGCGGGCCGAAGCAGGTCCTGTGCGAGTCGACTCCCTGTTGACGCGGACTCTCTCCTGAAGCTGAATGAACCTTCCGCGAGTCGAGCGGCCGGGTGAGGCTTTGACGCTCACCGCGAGCCATCTCGTGCGGGGACTCTAATTCCCCAGGCGGATCCTGTCAACCCGAGGAAACTCGGCGGTCCTCGGCAACTCGAAGGCGATGTGCAACGCTCCGGAGGGCGGCTTCGGCCGCGGAGGGCGTTCTGGATCAGTCGATCCGGCAGGCCCTAAATGGAACCGCGCAATCGGGAATGTGGGGCAACCGCCCTCGGCCGCCGCTTGTCAGCCGAGGGTGGCTGGCCCACACTTTCCCCATTCCGAGGAGCTGTCGCCTACGTCGAAGTCGCCGCGGTGGGAGAGACCCTGCCGGACATGCCGATTTTTCTCAAGCCGGAGTTCTACGTGCTGGCGCCGCTGGAGGAAACGTATCGGATCACCTGGGAGGATTTCTTTCCCGCCCCGATGAAGCGGCTGCTGGAACCGTCGGCCGGGAATCCAGGCGAAACGTGATTCCGGGCGTCCTCTTCGGGCATCGAGGGTTCGGACCAAGAAGACCGACTCTGGGATGACCCCCCGACGGATCCCGCGCTCGGCTCGCGCCCGGCCGACTTCCGAACGCGGCCAGTCCCATTCGTGGATTTTTCTGCAACTTGCGGGTGCGTCGGCAAGATCATCTGGGAAAACGGCGCGCGTGCTGACGAAGCCGACCTGGACCGGGCCGGTCGTCACCTCCGCGCGCCGTGGGCATCCGTCCGCTCCGTCCACCTGTACCGGGGAAACTCCACCATGACGCTCTCCGCCGCCGAACGCGCCGCCATCAGCCGCCAGAATGGCCAGAAAAGCCACGGGCCCAAGTCCCCCGAGGGCAAGGCCCGC